>JAJZHJ010000429.1 GCA_021804525.1 Bacteroidota bacterium
ATCCGCCTAATGTTTCGAAAGCCAAAGACATAGTCATTAGAGATTTAAAACAAATGCAGCAGCAAAATGTCACTCCCAAAGAGTTGCTGCAGGCAAAATCATTGCTTCTTAGAGAAATAACCCTGTCCGAATCGAGTGAAAATGCCATTGCAAGGGGGCTGCTCAGCCGTTCTATGAAAGATTTACCGTTGAATGAACCCATCATTGCTGCTCAACATTATGTATCCCTTTCAGCCGATCAGGTCAGAAGAGCCTGTGTCAAATGGATCAATACAGATCACTTCATACAGGTTTCAGAAGGGCCAACCCCTCAATAAACCATCAGAGAAAAGGCTGTTTCGATAAAGAGGCAGCCTTTTCCATTTTGTTTAGTTTGTCGATTGAAGCGTGGACTTATTAAAGCGCTTGAAATTATGAGAAACAACTGAATGGAGAAGTGAAAATTCCATCTGAGGGCCAAGATAATTTTGCCTAATCGAGAAAAGGAATAACCCTCTTTATGAGTTTGAGGTAAGATGATGAGCTAATGTGATGATACGAAGGCTTGATTAACCTTGGGACATCCTGAACCTTGCTATTTGCAAGAATCTATAATTTTCTTTCAGGTGTAACCTATGTTACAGTTTTTCCCATTCGAGATAGCCTACTTTTGCAGTCGAAATCAGCAAACTATTAAGAAAGAAAACTTTGCTATGCTGAGACGATTGAAGTTAAATCTCTAATTTTATTTATATGTCAATGTTTTGTTATCAATGTCAAGAGGCTGCCAAGAACACCGGATGTACCATTCGTGGCGTTTGCGGCAAGACAGAAGAAGTGGCTAACCTGCAGGATTTATTGTTGTTTGTATGTAAAGGTCTTTCGTTTGTAACGATTGAAGCACGCAAGCAAGGGTTCGACACGAAGAAGGAGGATACGTTTATTGTGAACTCTTTGTTCTCGACTATCACGAATGCTAATTTCGACCAGAATATGTTTGTTGCTGCTATTAAAAAAGGCATTGCTTTGCGTGATACGTTGAAAAGCCAACTGAAGAATATTCATTTTGATCACGATTCCGTCAACTGGGTTGGGACAACTATGGAAGATTTTGAAGCAAAGGATGGCGAAGTGGGGGTTTTATCAACTGATGCTAATGAAGACATTCGTTCGCTGAAACAATATGTGATCTATGGTGTTAAAGGATTGGCAGCGTATGTGGAACATGCTTTCAATCTTGGATATGAGGATGCTGTATTGTATGGTTTTATTGAAGAAGCATTGGTGATGACCACGCGTGAAATGAGTGTAGATGCTGTGCTTGATTGGGTATTGAAAACCGGAGAACATGGTGTGAAAGGCATGGCTTTATTGGATAAAGCAAATACCTCCAAGTATGGAAATCCGGAAATTACCCAAGTGAAGATCGGGGTAGGGGAGAAGCCGGGTATTTTGATCAGCGGGCATGACTTGAAGGATCTGGAAGAGTTGCTGGATCAAACCGAAGGAACCGGAATTGATGTGTACACACACTCTGAAATGTTGCCGGCAAATGCTTACCCACAATTCAAAAAATACAAACATTTAGTGGGTAACTATGGTGGTGCATGGCATCAGCAGCTCAAAGACTTTGAAGCATTTAACGGGCCAATTATATTTACAACGAACTGTTTGGTACCGCCACGAAAAGATACTACCTATAACGATCGTGTTTTCACGACCGGAGCAACAGGAATGCCCGAATGGAAGCATTTATCCGACCGTTTGCCGAACGGACAAAAGGATTTCTCCGAAGTGATTGCATTGGCAAAGACTTGTCAGCCTCCAACACAACTTGAATCAGGCGAGATTACCATCGGCTTTGCACACAACCAGGTATTGCAATTGGCCGATAAAATCTTGGAGGCAGTGCAGTCGGGAGCCATTAAGCGAATGGTGGTTATGTCGGGTTGCGATGCCCGTCAGAAATCGCGTGAATATTACACCGAGTTTGCCCAAAACCTTCCGAAAGATACCGTTATTCTGACCTCGGGTTGTGCCAAATATCGCTACAATAAATTGAACCTCGGTGACATTAACGGCATTCCGCGTGTACTGGATGCAGGACAATGCAATGATTCCTATTCATGGGCAGTGGTGGCACTGAAATTGAAAGAAGTACTGCATCTGGACGATATCAACGAGTTACCGATTGTTTTCAACATCGCATGGTATGAACAAAAGGCCATTATCGTACATTTGGCTTTGCTGTATCTTGGCATTAAAAACATGCATGTCGGCCCAACTTTACCGGCATTCTTCACACCAAACGTATTGGCGGTTGCCAAAGAAAAGTTTGGAGTAGAGACCATCACGACGGTGGAAGAGGATATGAAATTGTTTGGACTCGACTAAAATAGAAACCATTATGGCAGAAGATATATTGATTTGCACCTGTAACGAGATTTACAAGAGTGTCATCGTGAAAGCGATCAGGGAGAAAGGGCTGAAGAGTGTGGAAGAAGTAGGCGACGAAACAACTGCCGGCACCGTCTGCGGTCAATGCCAAGACGATATTCAGGATATTCTGAATG
>JAJZHJ010000430.1 GCA_021804525.1 Bacteroidota bacterium
GATGGGGGCCAAAGATGCCGTATATTTGTTAGAAAACGCAGGGTTGCATGTTCAGCTCATTGGGCGAGGCAAAGTGATCTCACAATCACTGCCACCAAACAGCGCTTTACAAAAAGGACAAACCATTGTACTGACTTTGCGTTAATTTGATCTATTCTTGAAATTACAACAGATAATATTTTTTCAATAATAATTCCAACAATTTCCCGATACATGAACCTACAGTTACTGATTGCACATTGCCCTATCAGCCAAATAATCGGCGAAACTAATCTCGAAATTCAGCAGATCGACTTTGATTCACGCAAAGTAGTGCAAGGATCATTGTTTGTTGCCACCCGAGGAACTTCAACAGATGGTCATTCCTTTATTGGAACTGCAATTGAAAAAGGAGCAACGGTCATTGTGTGCGAAACTTTACCTGACGTGCTATATCCAACTATTTGCTACCTTCAAACATCCAACAGCGCTGAAGCATTGGGACAACTTGCCCATTACTGGTTTGGGGAACCCTCGCGACACTTGACATTGGTGGGTGTTACAGGCACGAACGGAAAAACCACCATTGCCACATTGCTTTACCAACTTTTTCTGAAAGAGGGTTTTGCATCCGGTCTTCTTTCCACTGTTCGCAACTTTATTAACGAGCGCCCCATCGAAGCCACACACACCACGCCTGACGCTTTGGAACTAAATGCTCTTTTAGCTGAAATGGTAGCTGCCGGATGCACTCATGCTTTTATGGAAGTCAGCTCACACTCGATCGATCAACGCCGTATTGCAGGATTGGAGTTTGCCGGAGCTATTTTTACCAACCTGACGCGTGACCATATCGATTATCACCTGACATTTGAGAATTACCTCAAAGCTAAAAAACGATTCTTCGACGATCTCTCATCCAACGCATTTGCATTGACTAACTCCGACGATAAAAATGGCAACGTGATGCTGCAAAACACTAAAGCGAAAAAATACACCTATGCCACACGCACCATGGCCGATTTCAAAGGAAAGATCATTGAAGAGAGCTTTGAAGGCATGTTGCTAAAAATGAACGATCACGAAGTCTCCGTGCCGTTTATCGGACGATTCAACGTATCAAACCTGTTGGCAGTTTTTGGAACAGCAGTTTTGCTTGGTATTCCTGAAACAGAAACCTTAAAACAATTGAGTACACTTCACCCTGTTTCCGGTAGATTCGAGTCACTTCGTTCCCCAAAAGGATATACAGCCATCGTTGATTACGCCCACACACCCGATGCTCTAAACAACGTGCTATCCACCATAAACGATATTGTAAAAGGAAGAAATGAAGTCATTACGGTGGTGGGTTGCGGTGGAAATCGCGACAAAGGGAAACGCCCGATGATGGCCAAAGAAGCAGTCTTGGCAAGTACAAAAGTGATCATCACTTCTGACAATCCGCGCGATGAAGAACCAATGGACATCATCAACGACATGGTTGCAGGGTTGGATACAAACGACAAAAAACGTACCTTAACGCTTGTTGACCGAGAGCAAGCCATTCGCACAGCCTGCATGATGGCAAAACAAGGCGATGTGGTTCTTGTAGCAGGCAAAGGTCATGAAGATTACCAGATTGTGAAAGGCGTGAAACATCATTTCGACGACAAGGAAGTGGTGCGGGCATGTTTCGACGCAGAACTATAAAACTAATTTCAAACCCGATAATTCATTTCAAGTATGCTATATTATTTATTCCAATATCTTCACACATTACATGTCCCGGGAGCAGGCGTGTTCAGTTTTATTTCGTTCCGGGCAGGCATGGCGTTTATTTTTGCGATGCTTTTTTCCACATTGTTCGGAAGAAAAATCATTGATTATTTGCAAAAAAAACAGATTGGCGAAACCATTCGTGAAATTGGCTTAGAGGGTCAGTTGGCAAAAAAAGGGACTCCGACGATGGGTGGCATCATAATTATCTTTTCGATTGTTGCACCCATGTTATTGTTCAGCATTTTAGACAACATCTACACCATTTTAATGCTCGTTGCCACTATTTGGATGGGATGTATCGGATTTCTTGATGATTATATCAAAGTGTTTCGCAAAAACAAAGAAGGCTTAAACGGGAAATTTAAGATCGTAGGTCAAATCGGACTGGGATTAATCATTGGATTAACCCTCTATTTGAGTCCCGCAGTGATGATTCGCGAAAACGTGGGTGTGAAATATACCGGCGACACCGAAGAGGTGGTTCTCTATCGCAACTACGATTTCAAATCAACACAAACTACCATTCCATTTGTAAAAAATCACAACTTGGACTATGCCGACGCCTTTCGTTTTTTAGGCGATAAAGCACAAGATTGGGGTTGGGTACTCTTCATTTTAGTCACCATCTTTATCGTGACAGCGGTTTCAAACGGAGCCAACATGACTGACGGATTGGACGGGTTAGCGACAGGCTCGTCAGCCATCATTGGGGTCACCTTAGGTATTCTGGCTTATTTGTCGAGCAACTTGAACTACGCGTCGTACCTCAACATCATGTACATTCCCAATGCGGGATACTTGGTTGTTTTT
>JAJZHJ010000431.1 GCA_021804525.1 Bacteroidota bacterium
AAGGACTTTCATACGATAATATTTTTTTTGTTTAAGGACGTATGGAACTCGCATAAAAACATTATCATACTCTTGAATGTAAATAATTTACATGCTGGTTTCATACGTGTATTTTATTTTCTAACATTAAGGATGTATGGAACTCGCGAAATAATCATCGTCATTGGTCGACCCTTGATTTAATGCTCGTTTTATAAGAATCCATATTTGAATTGAAAACACATGATGAGTTGTGTAATAACGCCGATCATCTATATTATTTTAGGGTCAATTACCAATGTATTATAGTCCAATATTAGTTCTTAATTCTCTTAAATTCAATTCAGCGGAATAGAGTTCACTAACCAAATTGTTCGCAATGAATCTATACCTTTCTTGATACTCTGTAAATGAATTAATGACTTGAGTGTACTTTTTGGAGTCATTTGCAATTACATATAGTTGCACATTTGCATAATCAAGTAATGTTGCCATTCTTCCAACTCCACTCCAAACCCCAGTTGATAATTCAACTTCAAAGGCATACTCGGGAATAAAATTGTTGCCTCTTGGTTTGAACCAAAGAACATCTATTTGTCTTAATAAATCATAGTTTGAAAATTGCAATTCTGGACAGGTTTGAAGTGTTGCTATTTCATCAAGATTTCTCTCATTAAATTTTTTTGATTTATCAGGGCAAAAAGTGTGATACCCTCTTACATTTCCAATTTCTAATAACCGCCCTTGTAAAACAGAATGCAAACTCTCTTCAACAGTAGTAGGTTTTTTATTGTCTTCAAAAATTGGTGGAGCTAAAAGAAGACTCCAATTGTTTACAAACTGATTGCATTCAATTCTATTACCTCTTCCTGATAGTACAATATTCAAATCTTGATCAATATTGATTTTGTATTCTCCATTTCTATCGTGACTAATTTGATGAAGGTGGTTAAATAATATCTTAGCAGGAATAATTACTGTTTTTTCTACTGACCCACAAATGAAAGCAATAAATGGATTTTCAAGATTTGCAATCTCTTCAACAGTAATATAATTTATTCCAAAAAAATATCTTTTGTTCTTCCCTTCAGAAGATGCTCTCACCAAAACATTTGCGTCTCCAATTTTGAAAGTTCTGGATTTTAATACTTTAATTAATTCAACATTTGCGTTGAATTGTTTAGCCATTTCAAGGAATGAGTTTGCTAAAAGATCTGATGGTGAGATTTTTGGCTCCATTAATTTTCTGATCCTTTTAATTCAAGAAATATGTCCCTAAATAAATTGATAAGGTTTTCTCCAGCTCCAAATTCAAGAAGCTTTTTTGCTTTTGCATATTCATCTTCTGTCATTTGTCTACCTAAGTAGAATTTCGCTTCTCTTAACAGGTCCTCTTTTGTTATAGAAAAGAGCATTTCATTTTCTTCCATCGTTCTCAAGTTTTAAATTCCCTCTCCTTTTCTTTCTTGCAAAGTTACATCTTTTCGGTGGGGTTTGCTCAGTGGAGCAGTATCAAAAAGCAGTCATAGCTGAATAAAAATCTTACAACAACGGACTAAACAAACGCGCTACCGATTCTTTTATCCGAGTTGATAGAGGCCGTTTCTGCCACTGTTCCAGCGTGATTTCGGTACATTGTTGTTGATCATCTACAAAAAGATCGCGAAGTACGATGGCTATTGCATGGTCAAAGAGAAATGCGTTAAGTTCAAAATTTTGTTCATAGCTTCGAAAGTCCATGTTGGCCGATCCGACCGTGGCAAGGCTGTCATCGATGACAATGGTTTTGCTGTGAAGGAAAGCATTTCGATAAAGGAATATCTTTACGCCGGCTTCCAGTGATTGGGTAATGTACGAGTAGCTGCTCGACTGAGTCATTAAGGTATCAGTGCGCTCGGGAAGCATCACCCGCACATCTACCCCACTCATGGCTGCGGTTTGAAGCGCAGACATCACCACTTCCGTTGGCATAAAATAGGGGGTTTGCACATACACATATTTTGTAGCGGTAGTAATGGCTACCACAATGCCTTGCATAATGCTTTCCCAATCTGAGTCGGGACCACTGGTAACAATTTGCACCACGTTTTCGTTGTTGTGTAAGGAGACATTGCTATAGAGCGTTTCAATGTTGAGCAGTTCGCGGTTCACAAAGTACCAATCGATGAGGAAAGCATTAAGAAGTCCATAAATTGCCGGCCCATCTATTTGAAGAAAGGTGTCACGCCAGCGACCTAATTTATTGCCAATCATATAACGATCAGCCATGTTGATACCACCTGTAAATCCAATCTCACCGTCAATGATGATAATCTTCCGGTGATTTCGATAGTTAACACGGTTTTTGCGTAACGTAATTTTGAAATGCACCGGCAAAAAGGGATAGACCTCAACACCGGCCTTGCGCAAGGTTCGCTGCAAAGAGCGTTTGAAGTGAAAACTACCTACAAAATCGAATATAAGTCGCACTTTAACTCCTTCAAGCGCTTTTTGTATCAAAAGGTTGAGAAATTGTTTCCCGACAACATCGTTTTCTATAATATAAAACTCGGCATGTATTTCTTGTTTA
>JAJZHJ010000432.1 GCA_021804525.1 Bacteroidota bacterium
AACGCAACAGCAACGCATTTGCGATTACATGGCTGTTGAACTGTTCCCGTTGTCGCTTGAATATGCTTTATGCTTAAATTATCCTGAATTGCTTGGCGATACCTCGTTATTTCAGAAATTGCATGAGGCGCCATGGAATGAACGAGTTCAAATCAACGATTATTTCTATTTGCACAAAATTCAAGCTGATTTTACTGAAATGAAACTGTCTGCAAATCAATTTTCCGTGATTTATTTTGATGCTTTTGCACCCAATAAACAAGAGGATATGTGGCAAGTAGAATTATTCGACATTTTGTTTCATAGTTTAAAAAACGATGGTATATTGGTGACTTACAGTGCAAAAGGAGCTGTAAGAAGAATGATGCAGCAGGTCGGTTTTCACGTCGAACGATTACTTGGGCCTCCCGGTAAACAAGAAATGTTGCGGGGCCGAAAATGCTTTGTGTGATCTTATGGCTAACTTTACAGATTATATTTTTCCCATTTAAAAAGCGGCATGCGACTGTAGATAAGTAATAATGATTGACTTTGAATCTTTCCTTTCTCGAACATTATCTCGTAAAGAAATCGTTTTTTTTGCTGAAGAGGTGGATGCCTCTCCTCTGCGTTTCGGCGAGCTGCTTATTTTACTTGATCATCCTAATCGACAATTGGCTTGGCATGCCGCATGGGGACTTGAAAAATTGTTCGAAAAGCATCCTGAACACTTTCAACAAGACGTAATTAAATATCTGTCAGACAAAATAATAAACACAGATAACGAAAGTGTCAGACGATTGGTGCTCAATATTATTTCACTTGCTAACTTACCTGATGAATTGCCGATGGTATTGATCAACAGCTGTTTTGAATGGATATTATCTGTCAAAACTCCTATTGCAGTGAAAGTAGCCGGTATTTATTATTTGCAACGTGTGTGTCAATTTGAGCCGGAATTGCTGACAGAGCTGAAATTATGCGTACAATTATTACTCGAGAATGACAATTCGCCGGCGATCCGTTCGGTGGCAAAAAAGATAATTTAGATTTGATTTTTATCACTATTTTTGATTCTTAACATGCAACAAGATATAGTTGAAACCGAACAAATTGAAGTGTATGGCGCTCGTGTTCACAACCTGAAAAATATTGATGTTATTATACCTCGCAATCAGTTGGTTGTAATCACTGGGTTGAGTGGGAGTGGAAAATCCTCGTTGGCTTTCGATACCATTTTTGCTGAAGGGCAACGTCGATATATCGAAACGTTTTCGGCTTATGCGCGGAACTTTCTGGGTAATTTAGAGCGTCCTGATGTTGATATTATTACCGGTTTGAGTCCAGTCATATCCATTGAACAAAAAACTACTAACAAGAATCCTCGTTCTACTGTGGGGACTACGACCGAGATTTACGATTTTCTAAGGTTGCTTTTTGCTCGTGCGGGAGAAGCTTACTCATATGTAACCGGAGAAAAAATGGTGAAGTTTACCGATGATGAAATTTTGGAGCGCATCACGCAATTCTATCAAGGAAAAAAAATCTATCTTCTAGCTCCGCTGGTGCGAAATCGAAAAGGTCATTATAAAGAGTTGTTTGAACAAATACGCAAAAAGGGCTACCTGCATGTACGCATTGATGGTGAAATAAAAGAATTGATGCCAAATATGCGCCTCGATCGATATAAAAACCATAGTATTGAATTGGTGATTGATAAATTGGTGGTGACGGCTGACGATGATCGTCGCCTGAAGTCATCAATAGCTACGGGAATGCAGCAAGGAAATAACGACATTATGCTTTGGGATTATGCTGCTAACGAAGTGCGGCATTTTAGTAAGCAGCTAATGTGTCCCACGTCGGGTATTTCATACAGCGAACCTGCTCCACATAACTTTTCGTTTAATTCACCTCAAGGAGCCTGTCCAAAATGTAAAGGGTTGGGATATGTGCATCAAATGGATATTGACAAAATTATTCCTGATCGTTCGTTGAGCATTGCTCAAGGAGGAATTGTGCCATTGGGAAAATTCAAGCATTCATTGATTTTTTGGCAAATTAATGCCATTGGAGAAAAATATGGTTTTGACGAAAAAACTGCTTTGTCTGAAATTTCCGACGAAGCATTAGATGAGATATTAAATGGCAGTAACGAACCATTAACGATTAAAAACGCTGCATTGGGGACATCAAACTATTTTGCTACATTTGAAGGAGTTATTAAGTATATTGAATTGCAACGAGATAGCGATGCGTCTGCATCTGAACAAAAATGGGCATCACAATTTGTAAAAACAACGGTCTGCCCAGAATGTGAAGGAACTCGTCTTAATCAGATAGCTCGTCAATATCGAATAGGCGACAGCACAATTTCCGAATTAGCGGAAATGGATATTGTTGATTTGTATCAATGGACTTTAGACGTTGAACCAGTGCTCTCTGAGAGACAAAAAACCATTGCCGCTGAAATTTTGAAAGAGATTCGTTCTCGACTGCGGTTTTTATTGGATGTTGGCTTAGGTTATTTATCGCTCAATCGGAGTTCTATGTCACTTT
>JAJZHJ010000433.1 GCA_021804525.1 Bacteroidota bacterium
ATCGCTTATGTTTGAGTATCCGTTTGTATAATCAAAAAAAATGTTTTTATCATCCACCAGGAATAGGTTGAATGAGGTCATCTTGACTTCCTGACTTATTTACACGAAATCAGGCTGTTTGTTAGGGTTTATATGTTGGCCTTCTCCCAATCCTCCAAAGCAGAGGAATATGTCTGTGAAAAGAGTAAATAGTACTCAATTTACAAAGTTATAGTCCGATTCCAGGTTGGGGGTCAGCAGACAATAAAATGGCATATGGAATAAAAATAATATAATTGTCTGCAAAATGGCTTTGCGGGGTTTTTCAAAAGATGCTCGGCTATAAATGGAAAAGAGCTCGACTTTCTTTGAAGCGTAAGAAGGACGAGTTGGAACTTAAACAAAGGCAGATAAACGATCTTAAAAACAACCGGAAGATAGTGGTTATTTTGACCTTTACTATGGTGATGAAAGTCATTTTGGACTTACGCCAAATGTATCATACGCATGGCAGTTAAAGAAAAAACATTATTGCTTCCCGCAGCTAGCTGAATAATTTCGGCACAAAATACAACAATATATTTTGTGCCGAAATTATAAAGGTTAGTTATCCGAAACATACATGAGTTTCATACGTGTATTTTATTTTCTAACATTAAGGATGTATGGAACTCGCCAAAATAATCATTCCCTTGAGTATAAGTCATTTTTATGGCTCGTTTCATACTGATTGTTGTACGTTTTCTTGGATGCTTATTTTTCATCAGGTAACGGTTGTTTTTTCTGATGTTTTCTGCCTGCATTTTTATAAGCACGGGAAAAAATGAGGGGAAATACTAATAAGGAAAATACCATCGCAAAAAGTATGCCTCCAATAACCACTCGTGCCAATGGACGTGCGCTTTCAGAACCAATTCCGTGCGAAATAGCTGCAGGTAACAATCCTATGGCTGCCATCAGGGCGGTCATCATAACAGGACGAGTCATGCTGTTTACTCCCATTTTGATGGAGGTGTACAAAACATTTTTTTCGCCTCGATACTTTTCGAGATTTTCCTTGAAAGTAGTAATCAAAAGTACTCCACTGAGGATACAAATGCCAAATAACGCAATAAAGCCAATACCAGCTGAGATACTGAAATTAGTGCCGGTTAATAGCAACACAGAAATTCCTCCCACGATAGCAAAAGGCACATTGAGAAATACCAACCCTGCATCTTTTAGGTTCCCGAACATAATGAACAACAACAAATAAATCAGCAATAGACTTATTGGTACAACTTGGGCTAATCGCTTTTCAGCACGTTGCTGATTTTGAAAATCACCTTGCCAAACCATTGAATATCCTTTTTTTAATTTAATAGCTTTGTTCACTTTAGCTCTTGCTTCTTGCACCGCGCTTCCCAAATCTCTATTACGAACTGAAAATTTCACAGCGGAATATCTTTTATTGCCATCTCTAAAGATCAGGCATGGACCTGTTTTCATAGAAATATCGGCAATCTCTTTTATCGGGACTTTAGAGCCACTTAAGGTGGGCACCATTAAATTGCCAATTTTGTTCACCGTATTTCTATCTTGTTCAGGAAAACGTATTCTGATGTCAAATTTTTCAATACCCTCGTATAATTGAGTTGCAGCTTTGCCACCGATTGCCATTTCAATTACCGCGTTTGCGTCAGCAGTGGAAACCCCGTACATTGCCATTTTTTGTTGGTCAAGATTAATATCCAATTCGGGTTGCCCAATATTTTTGATGACAGCCAAATCGGAGATTCCTCTAACCGTTTTCATTATATTGCAAATTTTTGTTGATTCATCTTCCATATAATTCAAAGAATCGCCAAAAATTTTTACACAGTTTGCTCCTTTCACTCCTGAAACCGCTTCTTCAACATTGTCAGAAATAGGTTGAGAGAAATTAAACTCTACGCCGGGAATGACAGCCAATTTTTTATTCATTTCATCAATCAATTCTTCTTTGCTAATCTTGGGTTTCCAGTTTGATTCCGGGTAGAGCTGAATGTCAAATTCATTATTATAAAATCCAGTGACATCGGTGCCATCGTCGGGACGTCCTGTCTGAGAAACAATACTTTGTACTTGTGGAAATTGCATGACATCAGCACGAATTTCTTGGGATACTTCAATTGATTTATCCAAAGAAGCAGAATAAGGTAATTGTGCTCGTAACCAGATAGCTCCTTCATTCAGTTCAGGCAAGAATTCAGAACCCAAAAATTTAAATGAAGATAACCCTGCTACAATGATGACAAATGCGGTTAATAAGGTTGTCTTTTTGTGATGATACGTATATTCGAATCCCTTCATCATCTTTCCTGTAAGGTAATGAGCAATTGGGTTATGTCTTTCTTTGACATTTTTACTTAGTAATAATCGAATTAAAACTGGTACTAATGTCAATGTAATAATTAATGCCCCTAATAATGCAAATCCTAACGTGTAAGCCAATGGTGAGAACATTTTTCCTTCCACTTTCTGGAATGCAAAAATTGGCAACAATCCGGTAATGATAATCAACTTGGAAAAGA
>JAJZHJ010000434.1 GCA_021804525.1 Bacteroidota bacterium
TCTTACTGGAATGACTTGGGGGGGGCTTATGTTGATTCTCCCAATGACCGTATTTTGCCACTTGTAGATGTTGCAACATTTGGCATAAGCACAAGTATTACCAAGTTATTACCAATTGTCAAAACAACTGATGGCTTGCAAGCTTTTAATACTTTCATGAAAGCAAACAAAGGTAATTTTATGGGCAAAGGATGGCAAATAGATGCTAGTAAAGCATTCCAACTAAATCAAAGAATGATTAAATCTATAGATGATTTTAAAGACGCAAAACAGGTTCTTGATGTTACTGGTACGATACAAAATCAATATTCAAAATAACTGTATGTTTTATGTATTTTCTTGCACAAACAATCGGAGCTGTGATAAGATGGTTACTTAAGGGATGTAAAACCAAATTAGAACATGAGATTCATGGGAAACTCCCTGCTACATGGGGTCGTTCTTATGATATGGAAAATCTTGCAATTGGTATGTTAGTTGGGTTTATCTTTATTGCAATTGTAATGCTTCTTTTGTATTATAACGTCATTAGTTGAAGATGGAAACATGCCATATATTGTGATAAATATATGATATATTGACAGTTGACAATTCTCTCCAATGTACTAAATTTGCCCGATACAATTCAGTTCGGGAATGGACGACAGATCATCAACAGCTACGATGCCGGCGGACACAAGCTGACAACCCGGTATTACACGCCCATCAGTACGGTGATCGTAACACAAGGAAACATTCATGGCGGATACACAACAGCCAATTAAGTGTTGCGGCTGGATGATTATTGCGGCAGCTACCTCTATGAGAACGGAACCGGCGCCGGCGTACATCCCCTGACCAAGATACTGACACCGGAAGGGTACATCGACTATAAACAGAATGGTTTGGCTTTGGTACAGGTTACGATAGCGCTAAACCTGTGCTAACAGGAGTAGATATAGGGCAATCCGATCTTGCCATATAGCGCGGTGCCGTATTAGGCTATCGGATCGTCCTATATTACCATATAGCGCGGTGCTATATTAGGCTATAGGGTCGTCCTATATTACCGTATAGCGCGGTGCTATATTAGGCTATAGGATTGTCCTATATTACCATATAGTGCGGTGCTATATTAGGCTGTCGAATCGTTCGATATTACCGAATCGCCCGATGCAAAACCGGAGCAATCTTAATGATAGCTGATAAACTGTTTCAGGATGGATATTACGAAGAGCGGGCGCAAATGGGACAGAATATTAGAAAATAGCCAGACAGTAGTGTTTCCGCTGTCTGGCTATTACGCATCTTCAGTCTTATGTTCTTACATTTTATCCGGTTACCAGTTCAGAATCACTTTACCGCATTGGCCGCTTTCCATCACGTCGAAGCCTTTTTGGAAATCGTTTATTTCAAAGCGATGGGTAATGACGGGCGATAAGTCGATACCGGTAATCAACATCTGTTCCATCTGATACCATGTTTCCCACATCTCGCGTCCATAAATGCCTTTTAGCGTGAGAGCTTTGAAGATGATTTTATCCCATCGTACGGTGGTAGAATTGGGCAAAATACCGAGCAGAGAGATTTTGGAACCGTTGTACATGTTTTCGATCATATCTTCGAATGCCACCGGAGAACCGGACATTTCCAAACCAATATCAAAACCGTGCATATGCAATTGTTGTATAGCTCCCACAATGGTTTCTCCCTTACTGGGATTGATGGTAAGCGTTGCCCCCATTTTCTTGGCAATGTTCAGGCGGTAATCACTTATATCAGTCACAACAATGTTGCGTGCTCCCGCAAAACGGCATATCGCCGTTGCTATGGTACCAATTAATCCTGCACCTGTAATCAATACATCTTCACCGATAAGTGGGAATGACAAAGCAGCATGGGTGGCATTCCCAAACGGATCCATAATGGCAGCCATTTCATCGGAAACTCGTGGATCGAGATGTACCACGTTTTGGGAAGGCAAAGAAAGGTATTCGGCAAAGGCGCCATCGCGATTAACCCCTACTCCGATGGAATTTTCGCACACGTGCAATTTGCCGCGACGACAATTCCGGCAGTGACCACAGGCAATATGGCCTTCGCCGGTGACGCGATCGCCTATCTGAATGTTTTCCACGCCTCTTCCCTTATCGACAACTTCGCCCACATATTCGTGCCCAATTGTCATGGGCGTTTTGATGGTTTGTTGCGACCACTCATCCCATTTGTAGATATGCAGATCGGTGCCGCATATAGCGGTTTTCTTGATTTTGATTAACACGTCGTTAATGCCTATTTGTGGCATGGGAACGTCTTCCATCCATATCCCTTTTTCGGGACGAAGTTTTACAAGAGCTTTCATACGTGAATAATTTTTTTTAAAGGTCGTATGGAACTCGCCAAAATAATCATTTCCTTGAGTATAAGTCATTTTATGGCTCGTTTCATATTATATATAGTCAGTAGTTGTTAGATAGCAGAAAATTTGGAAGTTACGGGAAAATATGAAGTTAAGAAGGTAGGGAGGTTAATGACAATTGACAATGAAATCT
>JAJZHJ010000435.1 GCA_021804525.1 Bacteroidota bacterium
GAATTTGCTTACTTTCAAAGTTCCCCTCTTAAAATCAATTTCTGTTTTGTGTTTGCCAATAGTCCGATTTTGAAATATTTATCGGTTTATCAAAAAAACAGTGGGTTTTTTTTGTATATCAGGTATTTGTTTTTTCCATGCAGCAATGTTGAGGGTACGGATCCGTTCTGAAGGCAAGGAAACATCTACAGCAACGCATAAATGGGTGGTTGGAAGTAACGTTTCCATTATCTCTTCCATAAGTTTGTGGTTTCGATAAGGTGTTTCAATAAAGATTTGTGTTTGATTTTCGGTAATGGCTTTCTTTTCCAGCATTTTCAATGTTTTGATGCGTTCGTGCGATGTAATAGGCAGGTAGCCTACAAATGCAAAGTTTTGTCCGTTGAATCCAGATGCCATGAGTGCCATGAGTAATGACGACGGCCCTACTAGCGGAATCACTCGGATACCAGCTGCCTGTGCAAGTTGTACAATGGCTGCCCCAGGGTCAGCTATGGCAGGGCAACCGGCTTCTGAGATGACTCCCACATCGTGACCTTCTTTGAGAGGTTGGAGCAAAGCAGGCAGCTCAATGTCGGATGTTTGTTCATTGAGTGTCATAAAAGTGAGAGTGTCGATGTTTATAGCTGGATTAACCTTTTTCAAAAATCGACGAGCCGAACGAATATCCTCTACGATGAAATGTGCTAATTGATTCATAACAGAGAAATTATAATCAGGCAATACGTGGTGCAAATCGCTTTCACCAAGTGTTGTCGGAAGCAAGTAAAGCGTACCTTCCATATAATTGACGGGATTTTTAGCCTACAGATCCTTCTAAAGAAATTTGCAACAATTTTTGTGCTTCAATGGCGAATTCCATGGGCAATTTACTCAATACGTCTTTGGCATATCCATTGATAATAAGCCCTATGGCTTCTTCAGTAGAGATACCGCGTTGATTACAATAAAAGATTTGGTCTTCACCTATTTTGGAAGTAGTGGCTTCGTGTTCTACTTGTGCCGTGTCGTTGTTTACTTCCTGATATGGAAATGTGTGTGCACCGCAACTGCTACCCAATAAAAGGCTGTCACATTGTGAATAATTTCGAGCATTCTCAGCTTTTTGTGAAACTTTGACTAATCCACGATAGCTGTTTTGGCTTCTTCCTGCGGATATTCCTTTAGAAATTATATGGCTACGCGTGTTTTTGCCAATGTGAATCATTTTGGTTCCGGTGTCGGCTTGCTGATAATTATTGGTCACTGCAACGGAATAAAATTCCCCTGACGAATTATCACCTGCTAGGATGCAACTGGGATATTTCCACGTAATGGCCGATCCAGTTTCTACTTGAGTCCATGAAAGTTTTGATGATTCGCCTTTACACAATCCTCGTTTGGTCACAAAATTGTAAATACCTCCTTTGCCTTCTTTATCACCCGGGTACCAATTCTGAACGGTGGAATATTTCACTTCAGCGCGATCGTGAATGTAGATTTCCACAATGGCTGCATGGAGTTGATTCTCGTCACGCATTGGGGCTGTACATCCCTCAAGATATGATACATAGCTATCACTGTCAGCAATGATTAAAGTGCGTTCAAATTGTCCTGTATTGGCAGCATTGATGCGAAAATAGGTCGATAGCTCCATCGGACAGCGAACACCTTTGGGAATATAGACGAAAGAGCCATCGGTGAAGACTGCCGAGTTGAGTGCAGCAAAAAAGTTATCGCGGTAATAGACCACTGACCCCAAATATTTTTTTACCAAATCGGGATAATCTTTTACGGCTTCGCTGATGGAGCAAAAAATGATTCCTAATTCAGCTAAACTCTCTCTGTAAGTGGTTTTCACCGAAACACTATCCATTACGGCATCTACTGCTATACCTGCTAATTGTTTTTGCTCGTGTAGTGGAATTCCTAATTTGTCGAAAGTTTTTAAGAGTTCAGGGTCAACTTCGTCCAATGATTTTGGTGCGTTTTTTTTAGGCGCCGAAAAATAAATAATATCTTGATAATCAATCTCAGCAATTTTTAAATGCGCCCAATGCGGCATTTTCAAAGTTAGCCAATGATGATAGGCATCTAGCCGATATTTTAGTAACCATTCCGGCTCTCCTTTTTTTTGTGAAATGAGTTGGATGACCGACTCATTTAGTCCTTTGGGAATGGTATCGGCTTCAATGTCGGAGCTAAAGCCATATTTATATTCTTTATCGGTTAGTTCGTTGATTTCTTGATTATTGTTTGACATAATGTATGAAGTTTTAGTTATACATGATTTTGAGCTGTTTGGGTTTCTATTGTTGTACAAACATAGGTGAGCACAAAATCTGGGTCAATGGTGAAAAATAACGTAATTGGCTGATCGATAGTTGCTATCGAGGCTGTAATTATCTGTTCACTTATTTTGATATTTGTCACTTGTATCTGATTTACAAAGTCCAAGGCTGGATCTGAAATCAGCTTATACAATGCTTCTTTAGCTGTCCACAACAACAAAGGTACAACAAAACCCGGTGTTTGATTCGCTAAGAGA
>JAJZHJ010000436.1 GCA_021804525.1 Bacteroidota bacterium
ATCTAAACTCAAATAATCATAATGCACAAAAGGGCGTTGTCCTTTTTTCCCCATCAATCCACGTGCGGTGTCTGCATCGTACTGCACTTTTCCGACACCAATGGGAATCTCGTTTTCATCCGTTAAGCGCACAATGTCGCCTTCCTCAAAGTCGCCTTCAATGTGCGTAATGCCAACTGGAAGAAGGCTGTTGGCTTTTGTTTTGTCGAGCAACGCTTCGACGGCGCCCTTATTGAGAGTTACGGTGCCTTTGGCGAAATCCTCACTGTGGGCAATCCATTTTTTGATGCTCGATATCTCTTTGTCGGATGGATAAAAGCGGGTGCAAAGCGTTTTTTCGGGGTGGGCGAGGAGATTTACTAACACATTCTCGCGTTTACCATTGGCGATCATGACTGTAATCCCTTCGGAGGCTACTTTTTGCGCAATGGAACATTTTGTTCCCATGCCGCCTCGTCCGAAGGTTGATTTCTGGTCTGAAATGTAAGAAGCTAAATCGGTATCATCCGGTTTCACTTCCCGAATTAACTGAGCACGACCTTCTGATGGGTTTCCGTCATAAAGCCCGTCTACGTTGCTGAGAATAATCAATGCTTCCACGTCCATCATGGTAGCCATCAGTCCCGACAATTCGTCATTATCGGTAAACATCAGTTCGGTGACGGAGGTGGTATCGTTCTCATTGACGATGGGAATCACTTTGTTTTCGAGCATCACACGGATGCAATTTTGCTGGTTAAGGTATAAGGAGCGGGAACTGAAATTTTCTTTCGTCGTCAGAATCTGACCGCATGAAATGCCCTGTTCTCGGAAAAGCTCATAATACCGGTTAATCAGTTTGGCTTGTCCCACAGCCGAAAAAAGCTGACGTGCCGACACTTCATCCAGCTTTTTCATTGGTTGAATCTCTCCGCGACCCGATGCCACCGCACCCGAAGAGATGAGAATCACTTCGACCCCTGCACGATGCAGAATTGCCACCTGATCAACCAACGAAGAGACACGCGTCACATCGAGACGACCATCGGCACGTGTCAGGACATTACTTCCAATTTTAACTGCAATTCGTTTATATCCCATTTGATGAGCATTTTTGTTCATATTCCTGCTTGGTTTAGCGAATGCAAAGTAAGTGATTTTTACGATAGGTTGGTGAATGACTGCTTATGAACAAATGGCTTATTTGGAAAATAATGTGGTTGCAACCACAATCAGTCACAAATGGAAACGAAATGACATCCCGACTTTTCGGGACTGATTCTATTTCCAGTCCAAGTTACGGCTATCGCCGAAAACTTGAACTATTCAATTTGCCATGCGTGCGACATCAGGGGTTTGAATCTCAGTACGACATAGGCAAGTCCGGCTCCGGATATGCTTTTTTTGTGCAATAAAACTGCTACAGGCAATAATTGCGTTTCAAAACAACCTAATCCTTCCGGGTAGCAAGCACCCTTGTTGCAAAAGCAATGCTGTTTTTAGCACAGGGACCCTTCCTGAAATAAAAAGGAAGAGACTCTGAAATATTAAAAATTCAAGCCGCCTCTGACGGATAATGACCCAGCCATTCCATGAATATCTTTCACAGTTTGATAATCGTGATATTGGGCATTTTGCATATTATATCCTGCCATAAAGAATAATGCCGTCTTCTTAGTCAGATAAATATCCACCCCAAAAGAAGGTTCGACCAGAAATCCATACATATTTCTTAAATAACTCTGCCCGATATCAAAAGCATATCCGAAATCCCCTGCTACAAAGGGAGCAACAGTTTCTTTCGACAAAATTATTTTTACTCGTAAGAATAATGGCAACAAAACATTACCTCCATAATTATCAAAATCATTATATGACGTTGTATAATTCATTGATGACCCATAACTTGATTGGTAATAATCAGGAAAGAAGCTATAAAGTCTCATTTTGTCATTTAATGAGTTGGCATATCTGGCCCCAATCCCAACTCCTGCAAAAATGTATTGATTAAGTCTGACACCATTTATCATATCAATTTCATAGGAGCTCTTTGTGAATTCATCCAACCCGATAAATACTCCAGACTCAAAAGACTTTTCATAGCGAATCTGAGCTTTTATACAAGAACAGCTAATCATTATTAGTACGATAATACAAAGTAGTTTTTTCATTGATCATTAATAGTTGCATATTTTGTTTTCTTTCTTTTATCACATCAGATGCCGTACACTTGCTGTGGGGTCATTCCATACTCTTCTGATTTTACGGATACAAAACCACTCCTGCGGCCAAAAACGAGAACCGCCTGTTGCTATTCCAATCACACCAGCTGCGGCTCCAATACCAAAAGCAGCAAGACCATCATATTGCATTGGGATACATGAGCTACCCAATTAATGGTTCCTCCAACAACCGCCGCAACAACAAACCAAATAAACTTTCCATTCTCATCACTATACCTCAACGGATTGTTCACACAATAGCTATACCGATTAAAGTTCTGAGAGAAATCCGGCGCCTGCACATAA
>JAJZHJ010000019.1 GCA_021804525.1 Bacteroidota bacterium
ACAGCTAAATCCACCTGGCCATCTCATATACTGCCCCAAATTCCTTTTATTCATTTTTCTGCATTTTTCAACGAATCAGATTTTTCCATATTTGAAATATTTGATAAGTCAAGGAAAGTCTATACATTTGCACGTTTTGCTCCCACATTTACGTTGTCATACTGCGACAACGAATGCTCCCGCAAATGGGACATCCCGTGCAACGGTTTATGAAACGCGTTAGCAAGAAACAGAAAATGACAACTTTAATCAAATTAGAATCAACTAATTGATATTGTTACTATGCATGAAGAACATTATTTACTAACAGGACTTTGTCAGGGGAACAAAGAAGCTTTTTCTTTATTGTTCAGAAGATATTATAAAGACATGGTTCTATTTGGAGGAAATTTCTTGTATGACAAAACTCGATGCGAGGATATTGTCCAAACTATCTTTACCCAATTGTGGGAAAATCGGGAAACGCTAGTAATAGAAACTTCATTAAAATCATTTTTACTTCAGTCGGTCAAGAATGGCTGTATCGATGAATTACGACATAATAAAAGCATCAAAGAACACGAAATATATACAGAAGCTTTCGGTCCGCTTGGAGACATGGATACAGAGAATTATATTTTATACTCTGATTTGCAAACTCACTTGAACGATGCCTTGGATAAATTACCGGAAACCTACAGGCAAGCATTTATGATGAATCGTTTTGACGGCTTAAAATATAAAGAAATAGCACAAAAGCTGGATGTTTCGGAACGAACAGTGGAAGTTCGTATTGGCAAAGCCATCGGATTGCTTAGACATTATCTGAAAGACTTTCTCATACTAATTCTCGTTCTTCTATCTCTTAATAATTTGTAATCGATTGTGGTTAATCAACAGAATTACGTCATATATAAGTAAGGAACAAAGACATGCAAAAAAATGAATACATAATAGATGAATTAATAGCCAAATGGCTTTCGAAAGGGATTAGAGAAGAAGAACTGCAATTTTTAGTTCAATGGATTCAGGAAAGTGCTGAGAATAAAACATATTTTGAACAACTGAAAAATATTTGGCAAATAGCTAACCCTGCATTCAATCCTTCCAGCATCAATACGGAACAGGCTATGTCCACAGTAATGAATCGGATTGAACATCATAAATGGACAAAAAAACCAATCATTATTTGGTGGCAAAAGATTGCTGCAATTTTATTTTTGCCTGTACTTTTGGTGGCCGGTTACTTTCTAACTGTTCACCCTTTGCCAGACAATAATAAACAGATGGCTATGGTTTATCAGGAAATTAGCTCTCCTTTTGGAGTTACTTCAAAAATAAATCTACCTGATAGTTCCACCGTATGGTTGAATTCAGGGAGTAAATTAAAATTCCCCATGGTTTTTGAAGGTAAAGAACGAAATGTATACCTTTCTGGAGAAGCCTTTTTTAAAGTGCATTCTGATAAGCTTCATCCGTTTATTGTTGAGACAAACCACTTAAAAGTAACAGCTACCGGAACCCAATTCGATGTTGAATCCTACTTATCTGACACGCTTACATCGGTAACCCTCATAAAAGGAATTGTCAATGTGAAGATTGGTAAGAATAAAAAAGTTGTATTACGTCCAAATCAACGTTTAGTATTCAATTCATTATCGAACCAGCATAATGTGATGGCAACGGATGCACAAGAATGGGAATTATGGAAAGAAGGAATACTGGCATTTAGAGACGAACCGCTGGAAGAAGTGTTTCAAAGAATTGGCAGAGCTTTCAATGTAGATATCAGTGTCAAAGATCAATTTATTGCTCGTCAGCGATATAGAGCTACTTTTAAAAATGAGTCGCTTGATGAGATTTTACATTTATTACAATTAACAGCTCCCATTCAATATAAGAGGATAAAGAGAAATAATCTTGGCAATAACTACTATAATAAAGAATCAATTGAAGTATACAGAGCAGATTAAATACATTTTGTTAAAAATCCCACATGGAAATTTTTAAGAGAATTTCTATGTGGGATTTTTTTTTTGATCCGTCTTATTGTAGGAAGCACTTTGAACTGCTTTATATCATTAATCATTAATTAGAATTTGTCATGAAAAACTCCACACGATCATCACCTTTCTATTTTCTATCGTAGCTATAACTAAAGTTACCTTTGTAATCATACAGATTTTTTTCGCAACGAACAATCATCTCATTAGATCATTGATTATCTAAACTCACTAATGTTTGATTGTTTAGTAAATCAACAAACAGAAAGCTACAAAACAAGTTTATCAAAAACAAGATTAAATTATGAAACACACAAACTGTTGTAATTGCATTGATTTTTACCGGATATTTTTTATCCGGGCCAGCTTGATGGCCGTAATATTTCTATTATTTCAAGCTGTAACCATGAAGGCATATTCTCAAACTACTGAATTGACATTGAATTTCAAAAATGCTACTGTAAAGCAGGTTCTCAATGAAATTGAAGCTAAAACGACATACCATTTTCTTTTTAACGACCAGGATGTGGATGTAAATCGTAAGGTAAGCCTACCTGATACGAAACAGGATATCAACAATATTCTGTTCCAACTCTTCAAAGGTACAGACATAGTCTTTCGAATAGAAGGAAAACAAATCGTACTGACAAAACACAAACCCGAAGCTTTGCTAATAAAAGGTACTGTGAAGGATGAAAAAGGTGAGCCTGTAATTGGTGCCAGCGTTGTTATCCAAGGAACAACACAAGGAACAATTACTGATGTAAATGGCAACTTTTCATTTACAGCGCCTGCAAACGCTACATTAACAGTTTCTTATATTGGATACGAAACGGTTAAGGTATCCATAGAAGGAAAAACTCAGTTTGATATTAATCTGAAACAATCAGCAGTTGCCCTAAATGAAGTGGTAGCGATTGGATACGGAAAAGTTAAGAAAAGTGATGCTACGGGATCTCTTTCAATTGTTTCATCAAAAGATTTCGACATGGGCGCTATTAGTTCTCCTGAACAACTTCTAGCAGGGAAATCAGCAGGAGTTGTTGTTACATCAAATAGTGGAGCACCAGGTATTTCATCTACAATTCGAATTGAAGGTGGATCATCCCTGTATGCAAGTAACGATCCTTTGTATGTAATTGATGGCGTACCAATCGTATCAACAACTGCAGCTGGCAGCTCCGGACCGTTATCTACATTAAATCCGAGTGATATCGAATCATTTACTATTTTAAAGGATGCTTCAGCCACTGCTATTTACGGTTCGAGAGCTTCTGGTGGAGTCATTCTTATTACCACAAAAAAAGGTGGAAAAAAATTATCGATTACTTACAATGAGAGCACGTCCATTGCCACAGTCCCTAAAACATTAAATGTATTAAATGCAACTGATTTTCGCGCAGCTGTCGCAGACCACTATCCCGGGTCAGTTGATCTTTTAGGCACAGGTACAGACCAAACATCCAGTACTAACTGGCAAAATGAAATATTTCAGACTGCGCTTGGGCAAGACCATACACTAAGTATATCAGGCACAACCGGAAAACTTCCTTTTCGTGTTTCTGTTGGATACAATAACACAAACGGCATTCTGAAAACCTATAACTTTAATAGAACCACAATGGATGTTGGGTTAGACCCAAATTTCTTTAATAATAGCCTTAAAGTTCACGTGAACTTAAGTGGCACGTATAATGGAAATAATTTTGCCGATCAAAGTGCAATTGCAAATGCAGTAGCAATGGATCCTACAAAACCGATTCTCAATAATAATACCGCATGGAGAGGTTATACAACCTGGACTCAAAATGCAAACTCTGATCCCAATGGACCTGCTGTTGCACTTGGGACTCCAAATCCTGTAGCTCAATTAAATTTAACAGATAATACTTCAACAGTATTAAGAAGCATTGGTAGTATATCGTTTGATTATCAAGTTCCATTCATCCCGAATTTACATGCTAATTTAAATATGGGTTACGATTATTCTGAAAGTAAAGGACATAATAATGTACAAGATAGTACAGCCTGGACGAATAATGCATCAGTTGCCGGAGGATATTATAGTCCTTACCATCAAACGAATAAAAACACCTCGTTAGATTTTTATTTGAATTATGTCAAACAAATCAATCCTATTAAAAGTGAATTTAATTTGATGGCAGGTTATTCTTATGCTCATTCTTATAGTGCAATTACCGATTCTACCATGAATGCCGCTAAAACTGTTTATTCTGCTGTAGCAACGTTTAGCCCTACGGCAGTTAATCTAGTTTCATTTTACGGAAGGTTAAATTATACCTTAATGAGCAAGTATCTTTTGACTTTTACATTACGTGATGATGGTACTTCACGTTTTGGCCCAGGCAATAAATGGGGGTTGTTCCCAGCAGCAGCTTTTGCCTGGAAGATCAATGATGAACCTTTTTTAAAAAATAGCAGAGCGATCTCCGAACTTAAATTAAGATTAGGATATGGCGTTACAGGACAGCAACAAATTAATCAAGGTGATTTTCCATATGTGGGATCTTACCAATTTGGAGATAGCTTTACTCAATACGGATTAGGAAATCAATTTATCACGACTGTAAGACCTAATGGATATGATGCAAATATTAAATGGGAAACAACAAAAAATGCCAATATTGGGTTAGATTATGGGTTTTTTAATAATAGGATTAACGGTAGTATTGATATTTTCAATAAGATAACCGATAATTTAATTAGCCAGGTACCCCCGGCAGCTGGCACAAACTTTACAAATTCTCTTTTATCAAATGTAGGAAGTTTGGATAATAAAGGATTAGATTTTTCTATTAATGGCACAATTATTTCTACAAATGATTGGAATTGGGAAGTTGGTTACAACGTTAGTTTTGATAAAGTGAAGATCACTAAATTGACTAATAGTAATATCCCAAATTATAGCATACCCCAGGGCTTTATACAAGGATCTTCAAATGATAATGCACAAGTTTTTATGGTTGGACAAACTCCATATTCTTTTTATGTTTATCAACAAGTATATAATAAAAATGGAATGCCAGTTGAAGGTGTTTATGTTGATAGAAATCATGATGGAATAATTAACAGTAGTGATTTATATTGTGATCATAGTCCAACACCTGATGCAGTTATGGGTATATCTTCACGGTTAAAATATAAAAATTGGAACTTTGCATTTGATGGAAGAGTAAGTTTAGGCAATTATGTGTTTAATAATGTAGCAGCTAATAGTTCTTGGAATACAGTTCTACACAATGCTGATTATCTACAGAATGTAACCACACAAATCTATCAAACGAATTTCCAATATCAAGAATATCATTCAGATATTTATATTCAAAATGCATCATTCTTCAGAATGGATGATATGAGTTTAGGATATTATTTCGGTAACATTTTCAATCAAAAAGTTAATCTACAATTAAGCCTTACATGTCAGAATGTTTTCGTCATTACTCCATATAAAGGGCTAGATCCAGAAATTAATGGTGGCATTGATAATAATTTCTTCCCCAGACCAAGGACTTATGTAATTGGATTGAATTTGCAGTTTTAACTATAATAATCTTACATATTATGAAATATAATAAATTATTTATTGCAGCAGCTTTATTTGTTGCATTAGTAACAACAGGTTGTGTCAACAGCCTCGATATACAACCTCTTGATCCCAAATTAATAACTGCTGATGTGTTGTTTAATAATCCAGCAAATTACTATTCCCTATTGGCTAAATGCTATGCAGGTCTCACTATAAGCGGACAATCAGGATCATCTGGTTCTCCTGATATTTCAAGCTCTGATCAGGGGGTTGCGACATTTTTACGTACTTTATGGACAGCTGAAGAAAATGGTACAGATGAGGTTCTTAACGGATGGGGTGATGGTGGATTGATCGAATTTCACAGTCAGGACATGTCAAACTTAAATACATACGATCTTGTTTTATATGATAGAATCTATTTTGACATTGCTGTCTGTAATGAATTCATCAGACAAGTTGATTCAAGATTAAGTACGGTCCCTGACAACATTAAGGGTAATGTAATTCAATATTTGGCTGAAGCACGGTATTTGAGAGCATTGTATTATTATTATGCCATGGATTTATGGGGCAATGTGCCTTTTGTTACAGATAAGGATGCGGTTGGAGCAGGAATGCCTCCGCAAATCAAAAGGGCAGATTTGTTTGCTTACATCGAAAGTGAATTAAAAGCAATTAGCCCTTCATTGCTTCCTGCAAATCAGAATCCTCAATATTATGGAAGAGCAAATAGAGCCGCCGATTGGATGTTACTCGCTAAGATGTACTTAAATGCTAAAGTTTATACTGGTACCAGTAATTATAACGCATGTATCACTTATTGTGACAGCATTATGAATGCAGGGTATTCGCTTAATCCAAAATATTCAGAATTATTTCTTGCAGATAATAATGCTACTAGTTTAGATGAGATTATTTTCCCAATTGTTGAGGATGGTACTCATTCTCAAAATTATGGCGGAACATGTTTTATTATTAATGCTTCAGAGGGTGGTACTATGGATCCTTCATTTTATGGTATTGCCGGTGGATGGAGTGGGAACATGACAACTTCAACTTTTATCAATAAATTCTCTGATCCATCAGGGCTTACTGATCAGCGTGCTATGTTCTATAATTTCAACTATCCAAGACCAGGAGCTGGTCAAAATGCTACTCCTGCGCCTCCTCCTACAGCTGCAACAGCTTTTACGTCTACTTTAGCTGTTGATAAGTTTAAGAATGTCACTTCTACTGGAACACCAGGTGCAAACAGTACTTTCCCTGATACGGATTTCCCATTATTCCGCTTAGCTGATGTATATTTGATGTATGCAGAAGCAACGCTAAGAGGTGGAAATGGTGATATGTCTTTAGCCTTGCAATATGTAAATGATCTTCGCACTAGAGCTTATGGAAATACCTCAGGTAATATCGCTGCAAGTGATCTTACTTTGCCATTTATTTTAGATGAACGTGGTCGCGAATTGTATTGGGAAGCTACCAGAAGAACTGATTTGATTCGCTTTGGAGAATATTCAAATGGAGATTATATGTGGGACTGGAAAGGTGGTGTTATAAACGGTAAAGCTACCAGCTCAACAAATGATCTTTATCCAATTCCTGCTGCTGATATGACTGCAAATTCTAATTTAGTACAAAATCCTGGATATTAAATTTGTAAATAATAATCAAAATGAGAAAAATACTTTCATTCATCACCATTTTCGGGTTATTAACCCTGGCTTCGTGTAATAAAGACGAGCTTAAGGTTGAAGTTTCTGCAAACCCCACAGCACCAGGTTTTGTTTCTCCTACTAGTGGATATAACATAGTAGTAAATCCAACTGACACTTTACAAAAATTTCAATTTAAGTGGAATCCAGCCGATTATAGCGCTCCTAGTGTTCCTGTCACTTATACTTTACAAGTTGATTCTGCAGGCAGAAACTTTTCTAAAGCGTTCACAATAGCAACGGTAAGTTCTGTGGATACGTTTTCAATAGCACTTGGGGATTTAAACAATGACCTGTATAACAATTTAGTTTTATCGAAGACTGACTCTACCGATCAAGTCTCATTGGAAGTAAGAGTGATTGCTACGTTGGGAATTTATAATAAAGATTCTGTGATTTCAAATTCAGTCCCATTCACTGTAACGACTTGGAAAAAAATACCAAAAACACCGATTATCCCTCCATTTGCTTATCTGTATATTGCCGGCGATTTTCAGGGATGGAATATAAACAGCCCTGCTTCGGTTGCATCCGTAACTTCTAATCACATCTATGAAGGGTATGTATATTCCCTTGCCGGCGGTGGTGGTGGTTATAAACTTTATTCACAAATTGGCAATTGGGGTTCAACTAGTTATGGTGACAGTGGCACAGGAATGACAGATTCTTTAATTGTGGCGAATTATGCTGGTAACAATTTTCAATTCCCTAGTGCAGGTTACTTTGAATTGTATTTTAATTTAAATACAATGAGATGGTCAGAAACGCTAACAACTTGGTCGATCATAGGCGATGCAACTCCTGGCGGCTGGAATACGGACACCCCAATGACTTATAATGCAACTACTCAAGTTTGGACTGTGACAGCTAACATGGTAAAAGCTGGATCTTATAAGTTTAGAGCAAACAATGCTTGGGTAATTGATTTTGGAATTGATAGTAACGGTCATTTAGCTTATTCGGATAATCCACTTTTTGGTGGAAATAATCCAAGCATTAATAATCTTACCGTTCCTTCAGATGGCAATTACACTATTACACTAGATTTGCATAATGCAGGTGCATATACTTACAGCATTGTTAAGAATTAAATATTCAAATTGATACTTGTTACCTGTTATAACGTTTAGGTGTCTATAAAAGATGCTATTCAAGTTCCATTCATTTTATAGATTACCTAAACGTTTTTCTTCCTCAAAGGTGTTATTAATTCTATTGTACATTGTTCGAATTAAAACTTGCTAAACAACTCTTCGGTGATTTTTGTGAAATATTTTAAACTGAAAATAGATGAATCGAATTATTATTGTCGTAACATTATTGTTATTAGTAAGTTGTAGTAAAAACAGTATAGTTTCTTCCCCTATCGTTGCTAACAACACAGATACAGTTCAACAATATGGCACGCCATTTACCGGCGTACCGGATAGCCGTGACGCTGTGATTTATCAGGTCAACACGCGATGTTTTAGTGCAACCCGTAATTTTCAGGGAGTTATTAATCGATTAGACAGTATAAAAGCGTTAGGTGTAAATGTTATTTATTTGATGCCCATTTATCCTGTAGGCACATTAAAAGCCTTTGACTCTCCCTATTGTATAAAGGATAATGAAGCCGTTGGTTCTGAGTTTGGTACACTTGCCGATCTTAGAAATCTTGTTGCCGGCGCTCATAGTAGGGGAATGACAGTAATTCTTGATTGGATTACGGATGGTACTTCATGGGATTGTCCCTGGATCAATAATAAATCATGGTATGTGCAAGATGCAAATGGCAATATCCAAAGTCCCAATGGTTATACGGATATAGCTGAATTAAACTATCAAAATCAAACTATGCGGCTTGCTATGATAAAAGCTATGAAGTATTGGGTTTTGACGGCAAATATCGATGGTTTTCGATGCGATTATGCAGATTTTGCTCCTGCCGATTTTTGGGTGCAGGCCAATGATACTTTAAAGGCTATTTCACCTACCCATAAATATTTGATGCTTGCCGAAGGAACGCGTGCTGCAAACTATGCTTCGGGATTTGATTATAATTTTGGCTTTAATTTTTATGGTACCTTGAAATCTATTTATAGCAATGATCAATCAGTAAACTTAATTGATGCCCTAAATACCTCGGATTATATTGGTGCGACAACAGATCAGAATCAGATTGTCAGGTATCTGACTAACCATGATGTCAACAGTTCGGATGGTACTCCCATAACTCTTTTTGGTGGAATAAACGGTTCAATGGCTGCATTTATCGTTGTAGCTTATATGAAAGGGGTACCTTTTATCTATAATGGTCAGGAGGTGGCTACTTCGGTGCCAATGACTTTTCCCTTTACTTCAACAACCATTAACTGGACAATAAATCCTGGCGTTACAGCAGTTTACAAGAAAGTCATTGCATTTAGAAATAGCAGCGCTGCCATACGACGAGGAACGCTAACCTCTTATAGCAGTTATGATGTTTGCGCTTTTACCAAAACGCTAAGTCCTGACACGGTTTTTGTGATAGATAATCTTAGAAACGCCACCATTAATTATACCATTCCTACAGCTTTAGCAAATTCTACGTGGAGTGATGTGTTTACAGGAAATTCTGTGACATTATCAACACAGGTTACGCTGCAACCCTATTCCTATATGGTGTTAGAAAAATAAAATGAACCAATAGATACAAATAATAAAAAAACAAGAGCCAATTATGGCAAGTTTAAAATCGAAATTATTCATTTTTAAATAACTCTGATTTTAAAGAATAAATAGAATTCCATGTTGCTTTATTTTTATGTTAGTTGGCGTTTAGTAAATCATAGAGATTTCATAACAGTTTCAATGTAATCAATCAGCAATATAACACCGACAAAAATATTTTCTCGTGCATTAATAAAAGAAAAGGATGCTGCTCCGTGAGGCGCGGCATTCTTTGTATATAACAAGAATGAAATAATGTCATATCCATGCTCCTTTACCCCTCAAATTCATTCCTCAAAAACGGTTAAATCAAAATCTGGCACAACAAAAAAAATTTGTATTATTAAATGGCTTCTCATTCTTCTTTAATAAGCCAAAAATCAGCATCAATCATTTTTGACAGTTTCATACATGAATGATCTGTTT
>JAJZHJ010000020.1 GCA_021804525.1 Bacteroidota bacterium
CCTCCGAGGATCCTCCGACTATCGTCCGACCTTCCTCCCACTTTCAGGCGTGGCACCTTCGATGATCCTCCGTGATACCTTCAGTGTTCCTTCGGTAATCCTTCGATGTTCCTTCAGTGTTCCTTCGGTCATACACGATACTTACGCCGGTATCAAATCAACCATTTGCTTAACTCTAATTAACACAGCACACCCGCCATTCTTTCAGTATAGAAGGTCAATAGTGGCTTCTTGTTTCCATAACATGTCCATACCAAGTCCACATTTCAAAGACATTGATTCGACGCATGCCCTGTTGATAAACTTTAACTACGCTATGCCACTATCAATAGGGAACATCTTGACGCGGCATATAAAAGATACATGATTCCCGCTTCCGAAGCGACCGTTCAGCGAAAAGAAGTGGCAATATGCCACATTATCGCCTGCACTACCGCAATATTTGCAAATGTCAATGAAATTATTTTGTATCTTTGCCATCGTAAAAAATATAATCACACATTGATAAGCCTAAATTATCTCTTATGAAGCGTTTTAAACGTATAAATGTCCTTTTGGGATGGATGGTATTTGTCATTGCTGCGGTGGTCTATCTACTTACGATGGAACCCACGGTTAGCTTTTGGGACTGTCCGGAGTTTATTACCACGGCGTTTAAGTTAGAAATCGGACACCCGCCAGGATACCCGTTTTTCTCGTTAGTAGGCCATTTCTTCTCGCTTTTTGCTTCCGATCCGTCGCATGTAAGCACTTGGGTGAATCGCATTTCCGTTCTGAATAGTGCAGGAGCTGTTCTCTTTTTGTTTTGGACAATTACAATTTTAGCACGCACCGTTTTAGTGAAATCGGAAGATGACTTGACCGTCGGCAAAATGTTGACAATTTGGGGTGCCGGATTGGTAGGTGCTTTAGCATTTGCCTTCACCGATTCTTTCTGGTTTTCAGCCACCGAAACAGACGTCTTCAGCTTTGCGGCACTCTCTACAGCCTTTAGTTTCTGGGCCATGTTACGATGGTCGGAAGTGGCCGATGAACCGCATTCCGATCGTTGGCTGCTGCTCATTGCCTACGCAATCGGCATTTCGATTGGGGTACACTTACTCAGCTTATTGACAATCCCTGCATTGGTCATGATTTTTTATTTTCGGAAACATCAAAACTCCAGAAAAAGTGCCTTCGTAGCCTTTGCAGTGGCAATTGCCATTTTAGCGGCTGTTTTTTATGGAATCATTCCCAGCCTTTTCTGGCTGTCGAGCTTTGTGGAGCTTCTCTTTGTCAATACATTAGGGATGCCTTTCAACAGCGGGGTGATTGCCTATGCCATCATTGTGGCTATAGTATTTGGGTGGGCAATTTACGCAACACAGAAAGGGAAAAACGAAAAGATGGCGCGCTTTGCGTTTATTCTTGCTATTGCACTTTCAGGTGCTCCTTTTCTGGGAAAAAGCGTTTGGGTAGCCGCAGTGATTCTCTTCGCTTTGGTCTATTTCTTGCTGATTAAAAAAGTGCACGTCACTCGTCGCTTATTGAACCTCATCGTGTTGGGAGTTGCTATGATATTGATTGGCTATTCTCAATTTGCTATTGTACTCATTCGTTCTTCGGCACAACCTCCTATGGATGAGAATGGCCCAAGCGATGTTTTCTCTTTGATGAGTTATTTGAGCCGAGAGCAATATGGCGATGTCCATCCTCTGTTGTATGGCCCTATGTACACGGCTGATTACAAATGGCAACCAAGCGGTAATGGTATGTGTTCGCCGGTTCAAAAAGAAGGTAGTGCAATATGGAGTAAAAAACCGAAAGCACATCCGGGCGATAAAGATGCATATATTATCACCGGATACAAAGAAACTCCGGTTTACGATCCAGTCTTCAACATGCTGTTCCCTCGCATGTACAGTGACCAACCGAATCATGTTCAGGCATACACGTCGTGGGTGGGACAGCCCTCCGAAACAGTCGATTACTCTCCCTGTGGCCAAAGTGCACAGGGCAAGATGCCCTCTTTTGCACAAAACCTGAAGTTCTTTTTTGGCTATCAGCTTAACTTCATGTATTTCCGCTATTTCATGTGGAATTTCAGTGGCAGGCAAAACGATAAGCAGTCATACGGTGAAGTAGATCGGGGTAATTGGATTACAGGGTTTAATTTTATCGATAACCTATTGGTAGGAAATCAAAGCACGTTGCCTTCGGATATGAAGGACAACAAGGGACGACATACCTATTTCATGCTGCCACTCCTCATGGGTATCATTGGACTCCTTTTCTTACTGATGTATGCCGGAACAAAGGGAAAACAGACCTTTTGGATTGTCTTTACACTTTTCTTTTTGACAGGAATCGCCATCATTGTTTACCTGAATCAAACGCCTTTGCAGCCTCGTGAACGCGATTATTCCTATACAGGCTCGTTCTACGCGTTTTCAATCTTTATCGGGTTTGGTGTATTGGCTATCGCTCAGTATCTGCGAAAAACATTCTCGCGTCCGGTGAGTGCAATCATTGCTACCGTGATCGGGTTAACGGTGCCTGCCATTTTGATATCACAAAACTGGGCAAGCAATGACCGTTCTGATCGCTACACAGCTCGCGATTTTGGTGCTAATTATCTTAACTCGCTGGCTCCGAATGCGATTATCTTCACCAATGGAGATAACGATACATTCCCGTTGTGGTATAGCATCGAAGTGGAAGGCCTTCGACCGGATGTACGCGTTTGTAACCTGAGCTATTTACAGACTGACTGGTACATTGCCCAAATGAAACGTCCTGCCTACACATCGGCACCGCTGCCAATCTCGTGGACTCCTGCGCAATATGCGGAAGGAAATCATGATGTGGCTTACGTGGCCGATCCTAAGGACAGTACAAAAGTCGATCTCTCATTAGCCTTGCAATTTGTACTCAGCACGAATCCTCAGACAAAAGATCCGATGGGACATGATATTTTCCCGACATCGAATCTGGTGATGAAGGTCAATAAAGATCAGGTGCTTAAAACGGGAACCGTCGATCCTAAGTTAGCAGATCAAATTGTTCCTGTCATGAACATAAAGTTGCGACGTCAGGTCACAAAAGCCGATATGATGATTCTCGATATGTTGCAAACAAATCAATGGAAGCGTCCTATGTATTTTGCCAACACGGTGGGAAATGATATGTATTTGGGCCTTAGCAACTATTTCCAACAAGAAGGGATTGCCCAGCGCATTGTTCCTATATACAAAGAAGGTGGCACTGTGAACACAAAAGCGATGTATGACAACATGATGCACAAGTTCCGCTGGGGTAACATTCAGGATCCTCACGTATATTTGGACGAAAACATCTTGCGCATGTGCACCACGTTCCGTATGCAATTTGTGACATTGGCCGAAGGCCTGATCTCTGAAAACAAACGAGATTCAGCTTTGCAGGTATTGAATTATTCCATGAAGGTAATTCCATCAAAAACGGTACCTAACGACTATTGCGCAACATTCCTTGCCGGCGCATATTATGAACTGGGTAAAATGGATCAGGGAGATGCTATCATGAATGATGTTGCAAAGAACTGTTCGTCGAATTTAGAATGGTATGCCGGCTTAAATCAAACACAGATGAACAGCGTAACAGATCAAATTTCGACTAACCTAGCCTCATTGCGTAACGTTTTGTACTACGCTCATCAGTATAACCGCAAAGCATTGATGGATAAGTATTATCCTAAATTTGAGCAGTTTGCTAACTTATTTCATGTTCAATCCTAAAAAGGAAAGTTGTCGGCAGTGATGCCGGCAACTTCTTTTATTTTTTATGTTCATTGAACGTCCGTTGTTTTTCTTGCCGTGGCTATTCCCTTTTGCTTGGTGGCGAAAGAAGGCAAGTCAAAAGGTAGTGTATTTGACCTTTGATGATGGGCCTATTCCCGAAGTGACACCTGATGTGTTAGCTATTTTAGATCAGTTTGGTGTAAAAGCCACTTTTTTTTGTGTCGGTGATAACGTAAGAAAGCACCCTGAATTATTTCAGGAAGTAATTGAAAAAGGACATCATGTGGGTAATCATACATTCAATCACATCAAAGGCTTTTCTTGGAATGTAAGAGATTATTTAGCGAACGTTGCTGAAGCGTCTTTGCTCATTGATTCCAGATTGGTACGACCGCCGCATGGACAATTGACTCCGGCGCTCTATAAAGCATTGAGCAAACAGTATCAGGTGGTAATGTGGGATTTGATTACACGGGATTATAATCGGGATTTTACTCCCGAACGCATTTTGAGAAATGTGCAGAAGTATGTGCGCAATGGATCGATTGTTGTTTTTCATGATTCGTTGAAGGCAAAACGAAATGTATTGAAGGCTTTGCCCGAAACAATCCGGTTTCTGCAACAACAAGGATATCAATTTAAAAAACTGTAGATTATGCGACGAATTGCATCCTTTCTTTCAATTTTTTTCAGCCCTTTGTTCGTTCCAACATATGGTCTCTTGCTATTTTTTACAACAGCAAGGTTTCAAGCGGTGCCTTTCTTACCAAAACTGATTGTAGGAATTATTGTGTTTGTCTGCACTGCTTTGTTGCCAGCTTTGATTCTTTTCTTTTTCATGAAAGCAGGAAAAGTGAGCTCAATCAATTTAGAGAAACGACAAGAACGGACACTTCCCTACCTTTTTTCGTTTGTCTTGTATCTTTTCTGCGCTTTTTACCTATGGAAGGTCAACATGCCTTTGTGGTTTGTGATGATGGTTGTCGGCAGTGCTGTGGGTGTTGTCACGCTAATGTTGATTAATCTGACATGGAAAATGAGTGCACACCTTTCGGCAATGGGTGGGTTATTCGGAGGTATTTTTGTAGTATCGATTCACTATATATTAAATCCTGTAGCGCTTATTGTTGCTACTCTTTTTATTGCTGCCGCAGTGGCTGCTTCCCGTCTTATTCTCGGTGTTCACACACCTCTACAAACCTTTGCCGGTTTTGTTAATGGATTTGTACTTGTGCTGCTGTTTGGTTTGTTGTTTGGCTAAACTGTTTCCTACATAAAGCTGCCAAAATGGGTTATTATCGCTGAAGTTGCATGGTGTGACAAGCTACAATACCGGCTGTTTCAGTGCGTAATCGATTATTTCCCAAAGAAACAGGTAAAAATCCATGTTGAAGCGCTTCGGCAATCTCTTCGTGCGTGAAATCTCCTTCTGGTCCTATAAGAACAATGGCATTACTGTCCGGTTTGTACACGTTTTGGAGCAGTGTGCGTTCTTCTTCATAACAATGAGCTATAAAACGTTGCTTTTCTGTTACTTGCTTTAATAATTCGTGCAATGACAAAGATGTATTGAGTATTGGTAAATAGGCACGTTGCGATTGTTTCATGGCAGCAATAGCTATTTTTTCAAGTCGTTCTGCGGAGATACTTTTCCGTTCGGATAAGTGGCAAAAAACAGGCGTGATGATGTCGATTCCTATTTCGGTGGCTTTTTCGACAAACCATTCCATGCGGTCTTTGTTTTTTGTCGGCGCAATGGCAATGTGTGTCAACCTGGATTCATTGCGCGTCACATGCACTTTCTCAACAATCTTGACAAACGTCTGTTTGTGATTGGCGTGAACGATACTGGCTACAAAACGGGTACCTTTACCATCGGATATAGAAATGAACGTTCCGTCAGTCAATCGTAATACTTTGGTGCAGTGAAGTGATTCTTCCTCCGGTAGAAATGGAGCTTGTTCAATGTCCGGTGCGTAAAACTGGTGCATGTGGAATTCGTGAATCTCTTTATTTGTGAGAAATGGATCGTATATTTCTTTGGTGATCAGTCTATCGTCTAACTTCAATACCTTTTTCGTGCAAGAATTGCTTCAAAGCAGGAAGTTCTATTTCTCCATAATGAAAAATGCCGGCTGCTAAAGCGGCATCTGCTTTCCCTGCATTAAACACATCCACAAAATGTTCCATATTTCCGGCGCCACCACTGGCAATCACAGGAACATTCACACTTTCTGATACCTGTCTCGTAAGTTCTATTGCAAAACCATTTTTGGTGCCGTCATGATCCATTGAGGTCAGTAGAATTTCGCCTGCTCCTAACTCAACGGCCTGTTTTACCCAGTCAAAAGTATGAATAGCAGTTGGAATTCTACCTCCATTGAGAAATACGATCCATTCGCCGTCAACAAACTTGGTATCAACAGCTAGCACAACACACTGAGAACCGAACTGATGTGCCAACTCACTAATCAATTGTGGATTGCGAACAGCCGCTGAATTGATCGAAATTTTGTCAGCGCCCGCTTGAAGTAACGTAGAAACATCTTCCACACTCGAAATTCCTCCGCCTACTGTAAACGGAATATTGATGTGGTGAGCAATGCGTGTGACGAGTTCAGAAAGGGTTTTCCGTTTCTCGTGCGTAGCGGTGATGTCTAAAAAAACCAATTCGTCGGCACCCATTTGTGCGTAACGACTTCCCAATTCAACAGGATCGCCCACAGTACGAATATTTAAGAAGTTGATCCCTTTCACTGTTTGTCCATCTTTGATGTCTAAACAAGGAATGATACGTTTAGTTAGCGGCATAAGTGTTGTGTTCTGATTTCTTGTTAAGTTGCCATTGCAGCAAACTATTGCTTCTAATAATTTTACTATCTGTAACAAAAAACGGCAACCGGAGTTGTCGTTTCCGCCTGCCGTGCCCTTTGTTACAGCGAAATGTTATTTACCGCTGGATTTGGCTTCAATACTCAGTGTAGCATGAGGTACAGCTCGTAATCGTTCTTTTGGAATGAGTTTGCCCGTTTCGCGACAAATACCGTATGTTTTGTTCTCAATACGAACTAAAGCAGCTTGTAAATGTTGAATAAATTTCATTTGGCGTTGTGCTAAGCGTCCTGCTTCTTCCTTCGACAACGTAGAAGCTCCTTCTTCTAACACCTTGAATGTGGGAGAAGTGTCCGTAGTATCGTTACCGTCCATGTTGGTCAGACTCAATTTAAGCAGTTCATAATCATGTTCTGCTTTTGTAAGCTTGTCTAAAATAATGGCACGAAACTCCTCTAGTTCCTGATCTGAATATCTTGTTTTTTCTGACATGGTCAACACATTTTAAGACGTTATTTCGGACTGCTAAATTAGCCAATCATACAGACATAACCATACGGTTTTTCATTTTTAACATCATTATGATTTTACGCTTTTTCAATTTGAACAGAAACCATAAACGCTTCAAAATCAAGCTCTGTTGCTTTCTCTATATGTGAAACGAACGTGACGCTATTTGCCAAAGTTTGACTGGCTATGTAATTAGTGTATGTTTTCACGGCTGCTTCGATTTGTTCTGATCGTAAAATGCGTATCGCGATGCGATCAGTAATTTCATAACCATTCGTTTTTCGAAGGTTTTGAATGCGATTGACCAACTCACGCGCAATTCCTTCCTGCAAAAGCGATTCAGTGAGCGTGATGTCGAGAGCTACTGTCAGATTGCCTTCATTGGCAACAAGCCAGCCGGGAATATCTTCCGAAATAATTTCCACATCCGTTGCCGCAATTGAAACCTGTTGCCCTTCAATTGCAAAAGAGAAAGACCCGCTTTGTTCAAGCTGAGCGATCGACTCCTGACTCATTGATACAATGGTATTGGAAACCTGTTTCATGATTTTTCCAAATTGTGGGCCTAATTTCTTGAAGTCAGGTTTCACGCGTTTAATTAATATTCCGGCTGTATTATCCACAAAACGAAGTTCCTTGACATTAGTTTCGTTCAAAATCAGCGATTGAATAGACTCGATATGTTCGCGTATGGTTGTGTCTTTCACAGGTAACAGCATGGATGAAAGTGGTTGCCTTACCTTGATATTCACTTTTTTACGTAACGCCAGCACCATGGAAGATATGGATTGTGCCAACTCCATTCGTTCCTCCAATTTTTTGTCTATATATAGTGTATTGGTTTCGGGGAATGAAGCAACGTGGACTGAAACTGCGTTGTCTTTTCCGGTTACCACTGTCAAATCGAGATAAAGCCGATCGGCGTAAAAAGGTGCAATGGGCGCCATAAGCCGTGCTACCGTTTCCAAACATGTATATAATGTTTGATAGGCTGAAATCTTGTCTCTGTCATAATCTCCTCCCCAAAATCGTTTGCGGTTGAGGCGTACATACCAGTTACTTAAATGATCGTTGACAAATTCGGCTATAGCTCGCCCTGCACGTGTAGGTTCATAAGTGTTGTAATAGGTGTTTGTGTCGTCAATTAGCGTGTTGAGCAGCGAGAGTATCCAGCGATCAATCTCAGGACGTTCAGCTAATGATACTTCTGGTTCGGTGTATCGAAATCCATCTACATTGGCATAAAGTGCAAAAAAAGAATAGGTATTATAAAGTGTGCCGAAAAATTTTCTTCTGGCTTCTTCAATACCGTCAACGTCAAATTTCAGGTTATCCCATGGCGACGCATTAGTGATCATATACCAGCGGAGCGGATCGGAACCATATTTTTCAATCGTAGAAAAAGGATCGACGGCATTGCCCAATCGTTTTGACATTTTATTGCCATTTTTGTCAAGAACCAATCCATTGGAAACTACAGCTTTGAAAGAAACGCTGTCGAATGCCATCGCTGCAATGGCATGTAATGTGAAGAACCAACCGCGCGTTTGATCTACTCCTTCGGCAATAAAGTCTGCGGGGAAAGCAGTCCCATTGTCAATAGCTTCTTTGTTTTCAAATGGATAATGAACCTGAGCATAAGGCATGGATCCCGAATCAAACCAAACATCAATCAGATCTGTTTCGCGTTTCATCGGTTTCCCACTGTTGGAAATCAAAAGAATATCGTCAACATAAGGGCGGTGAATATCTATTTTATCGTAATTGGATTTTGAGAAATCGTTTGGAACAAAATCTTTATTTTTCAAAGGATTATGTTGCATCACGCCGGCTTCGACTGCTTTTTCAGCTTCGGTGTAAAGTTCTTCAAGCGAACCAATACATTTTTCTTCAGTCCCATCTTCAGTTCGCCAAATAGGCAATGGAGTTCCCCAATAACGGCTACGCGATAAGTTCCAATCCTGGAGGTTTTCGAGCCATTTCCCAAAACGGCCTGTTCCGGTCGATTGTGGTTTCCAATTAATGGTCTCATTGAGTTCCATCATACGTTCGCGACAAGCTGTAGTGCGAATAAACCAACTATCGAGCGGATAATACAAAACAGGCTTGTCGGTTCTCCAACAATGTGGGTAACTATGAATATGCTTTTCGATTTTGAATGCCAAGCCTTGTTGCTTGAGCATCACAGCCAAGTCAATATCTAACGTGGAATCGGTTTCCGTCAATGTATCATCGTAACTGTTTTTTACATAGCGTCCGGCGTATTCTTTGTATAAATCCACGTTTACATGCTTTGCAACAAATTCGGGGTCTAAGGCTTCGACAGTAAAGAATTTTCCTGTCAAATCGACCATCGGACGTGGATTGCCATCTTTGTCGATCAACAATAACGGTGGTATTCCATTAGCTTTGGCTACACGATCGTCGTCTGCGCCGAAAGTAGGAGCAATGTGTACAATGCCGGTTCCATCTTCCGTAGTTACAAAATCGCCGGTAATAACACGAAAAGCTTCTCCATCGACTTTTACAAAAGGAATAAGTTGTTCGTAACGAATCCCTTCCAGCTGTTTCCCGTTATATTCTCCAATCACTTTAAATGGAATAAGCTTGTCAGTAGGCTGATATGCTTCTAACGGAATTTCTGCTGCTTTTGCATTGAAATGATGCGAAAGTAAGTCTTTAGCTAAAATATACGTTGTGGGAGTTCCGGTATAGGGATTGTACGATTGCACAACTACATAAGTGATGTTTGGGCCGACACACAAAGCTGTGTTTGAGGGCAATGTCCACGGTGTAGTCGTCCATGCTAAAATATAAGCTTCACCCCATTGCTTCCACTCCGGTTTTGAATCAATGATTTTGAACTGCGCCACGCAAGTGGTATCTTTTACATCACGATAACAACCCGGCTGATTCAGCTCATGGGTGCTCAAACCCGTACCGGCAGCAGGGGAATATGGCTGAATGGTATATCCTTTGTAGAGGTATCCTTTGTCATAAAGTTTTTTGAGCAAAAACCACAGTGTTTCAATATAATGATTGTCGTACGTGATG
>JAJZHJ010000021.1 GCA_021804525.1 Bacteroidota bacterium
ATTATGTTTAACGAAATTGCTCCGGCAGTCAATCAGGTGGAAACACATCCCTTCAACCAGCAAATTGACAACCAAAGATTTTTAGTTGAAAATAATGTGCAGATTGAATCGTGGGGACCGTTTGCCGAAGGGAAAAACAACTTATTCCAAAATGAGTTGCTTGGTTCTATTGCTTCAAAGTACAATAAATCCATAGCACAAGTCGTACTTCGTTGGCTTACACAACGTGGCGTAGTGGTTATCCCAAAATCAGTGCGAAAAGAACGTATTATTGAAAATTTCAACATCTTCGACTTTGAACTGAATGCTGAAGATATGGATGCAATTGTATCACTGGATACCAAAACCAGCTTGTTCTTTGATCATCGCGATCCGGAAATCATCAAATGGATGGGAAGCAGAAAGCTCGATATTTAATATTAGCATAAAAATTTAATGGCAAATTCAAAAACGCTTATCGCTTATTATTCACGCAAAGGGCAAAATTATGTGGCAGGAAAAATCGAAAATCTTGCCGTTGGAAATACCGAAGCAGTGGCAACGAAAATTCAGAAAATAACCGGAGGCGATTTGTTCGAAATTGATACGGTAAAGGCCTATCCGGTGGATTATACCGAAACCACTCATGTGGCTGCTGCAGAAAAAAGAGCCAACGCCCGCCCTGAGCTTACTGCAAGGATTGAAAATATGGATGCGTACGATGTAATTTACCTTGGCTATCCCAACTGGTGGAATACTTTCCCCATGGCAGTATGTACCTTTTTGGAATCGTATGATTTTGCAGGAAAAACAATCGTTCCTTTTTGCACACACGAGGGGAGCGGAATAGGTAACAGCGAACGTGATATTAAAAAACTTTGTCCTAAAGCCAACATAATTACAGGTTTGGCACTAAGAGGAAGCAATGTTGGCAAAGCTGATAATGAAATTATAAACTGGATTAAAAAACTAAATTTACAACAAATATGAAAACAAGAAAATTAGGAAACAGCGGATTGGAAGTGTCCGCTTTGGGTCTCGGTTGCATGGGCATGAGTTGGAGTTATGACCCTGTACCCGATAAAAAAGAAATGATAAAACTTATCCACCATGCCATTGAAAAAGGAATCACTTTCTTTGACACCGCCGAAGTGTATGGCCCGTATATCAACGAAGAACTGGTGGGCGAAGCACTCGCTCCTTATCGGGATAAAGTAGTAATTGCAACTAAATTCGGATTTGATGTAGGTGGCATTGCCGGAGGTCTGAACAGCCGTCCCGAACATATCCGTCAGGCGGTCGAAGGTTCGTTGAAACGTCTCAACATCGAAACTATCGATTTGCTTTATCAACATCGCATCGACCCGAATGTGCCGATTGAAGACGTGGCCGGAACGGTAAAGGATTTAATTACAGAAGGGAAAGTGAAATATTTTGGACTATCGGAAGCGGGCGTGAAAAACATTCGCCGTGCACATGCCGTTCAACCTGTATCTGCTCTGCAAAGTGAATATTCATTGTTTTGGCGTGAACCGGAAGCAGAGATAATGCCCGTACTCGAAGAGCTCGGCATCGGTTTTGTACCGTTCAGTCCACTGGGGAAAGGCTTTCTGACAGGTAAAATCAATGCAGATACAACGTTCGGGAGCACCGACTTTCGGAATACAGTTCCACGCTTTCAACCCGAAAATCTCAAAGCCAATCAGGCCTTAGTGGATTTACTAACCGATATGGCTGCCCAAAAGCAGGCAACGCCTGCCCAGGTTGCACTGGCGTGGTTGTTGGCTCAAAAACCCTGGATTGCACCCATACCCGGAACTACAAAGTTAGAACGCTTGAATGAAAATATCGGCTCGGTTTCAGTAGAACTTACCAAGGAAGACCTTCAAATAATTCATGAAGCCGCTTCAAAAATAGAACTCGTAGGCGAAAGGTATGCACCTGCCAATGCCAAAATGATTGATCGATAAATTAATCTTCAAATAGCTATTAATCACGGTTTCGAATATTCGAAACCGTGATTTTTATTTATTCGCAAGCTTCGGCCAATTCACAGCCCAGAAATGAAAGGACTCACTCCCTAATGTGACGACCCCTCACTCCCTAATATAGATTAAGTCAATAACCTAAATGTGATTCAATCGAATAAGCAAGTGTCGTTGAGGTGTGATCTTTAGCACCGTTTTCAATAACAACTAAGCGCTGAATTTTAAGTCGATAAACTATTACTCACCTCCAAATACTTGTCGAAAATGGGTAAGGATAACACTGGCATGTCGGCCACCGAAAGGTAAAATAAGGTCGCGTTTTATGGATTACTTATTTCTTGTTTTCCAAAAATGCATTAAAAAAAATGGAGTTTACCGTGATAACATGAATCGAAAAGAAACGCCAAAATCAGAATTTGCCATTGAGTATGAATTAGAAATCAGTGGATTACTCATGGTACGATCATAAAATGCACGTACATTCAAACTTGAGCTTAGCACATAGTCGGCAGAAATTTTGATTGAAGTGAGAAGTCCTCCGTCAATAGGCTGTGTATTGTCAGTATCAATTGTTCTGAGCAAACTTTTTGTGTTTTGAATAGATAAATCACATCTCAAGTTCAAATCGTTTTGAACCTTTGACTGTCTCTTTTTCATGTTAAGGATGACATTAAAGTTTTTGAGCATATAGCCCATGCCTATAACCCATGCTTTGGTGGATGCTTCCATGATTTGATCGCTGGTCATATTAAGAGCCAAATTTCGTTGTGTTCTGTATTCTAAATGCGCAGTCATGCTATTCTTCAATGTGGCATCAAAACCAATGAGTGGAGAAAAATTTTCGGTTAACATCACAGTTGAAATATTATAAGGTGACGATGGAACCGGATTTCCACTCACAACGTCTTGAATAAATCCTAATCCGTTTGCATTTTGTGCCCAATTTGAATAGGATGAATACGAACCAATGGTATATTGACACGTGTAGGTATGATTAATGGTCAACGAACGCAGGTATTTTGCTATAAAAGGCAGATTGGAAAGTCCATCATACGACAGTTGCCAGTTGGGTAATGATTGAAGCAGACTTGGGAATAGTCCTAATTTACTGCTATTTACTGAATGTCCGCTGTAGGCAGCTAAAAAGGCAGGAATCAACACGTCAGGTGAATTGGGATTTATTCCTCCATTGTTCGAATCGTACGTTTTGCCTGCTAAAGCAGATCCCTGCATAAATCCCGTTGTGGGATACTGCTGTCCTGCATAGCGACTGGCAAGCATCGCTGCAACCGTTGCTCGATTCTGCTTGAATTGTTCGTAAGCTTTCGATGCATATCCATTTGACACGTTACCAGAGCTTTGAAATGCAGTTTTAATAGCAATGTAACTCATTTGTAATGTGCCGTTAAAGGTAGTGGGCATTCCTTTAAACATATATTGCGTCTGCGATTGTCCGGCTGATGACCATTGCTGACCTAAATTAATTTTCAATCCCGGGAGTGGTTCGAGGTTCAGTCGAGCATCAAAATCTTTGGTTGTGGAGAACGATGAAGGGTTGACTACTGTATCATTCGACAGCAGCCATCCTTTGTTATATGCTTTGTTGAGAAAATTCTTATCGAAAAAGCCAAAAGCAAAATCAAGGCCAGGCGCTGTTGATCCTAATACACTCGATTGTCCAAACCATTTGCTGGTGCCAACAAAGCCCGGAAGTGTCATGTTTTGGCTGTAATGGTAGGTTACACTACCACGACGTGCCATCATCAGAATGCGTGATGCGTATTCGGCAATGTGTTGAAACAATGTCATGTCGTTTGGATCTAACGTAGTAATAGTGATTGAAGCTGTTTTGGACTTGGCAAGCGGAGCAATTTCGAGTGTGTTTGCATCTAATCGTTTGTATGTAATAGCGATAGGTTTTCCAGTGCTATCTATTGCCGATACCAATAATTTTTGACTGTTCAAATGGTGAATGATTTTAACTGGCTGATCATCCTTCAGTGCTATTTTTTGTTTGAAAGTGCGGCGTATAAATGGCATTTTCATAGCATTAGTGGCAAATTTTTGATTGATGGCTCTTAAATAAGCTATTTTATTGTAGAGCATTTCAAAATTAAATTGTCCATTTGCCTGTGTTTGTGTGGTGCTGCTGATGACATTGCCAACATTCAGGTTTTGGCTTGTCGTGACACCAGTTTGCCAATTGTAATTGGAATTGTATTGAAGTTGCCCGTTGATGAAATCTAAGTATGGGAATTTATTGAACGGTAATGTGTACGAAACATTAAATAGCTGTTGATAGGCCAGAGGTCGTCCCAAATTCATCAAACTTTTTTGAATAGAATCTTTCCATACTTTAAACTCGTCGGGGAATAAGTTCTTATCTACAGGAACATAGGGTTCATCAATACTTGAATTGGTTGTAGAAGAAAATGAAAGTGACAGCCCTTTAGTGATATCGTAGCGGAAATCCAATCGTTTGTTTAATAAAAAGGCATCGCTAAACGAAAGTAAATCGTATTTACTTTGCGTTATGCCGGAATTGATTGCATCAAAATCGCGAAGTTGTGACTGCGCATAAGAGCGTGTAATATTTGCATTATAGGCGATGAGCGAAGGTGTGAAATTCAGATTGAATTCAGCCAGCCACTTGAGAAATGGAGAACTTAGCTTCTTGTTTTTCTTAAATGGTTCCCATGGTTTCGGGGCAGTGCTAAATGTGTAATTAAAAGTGCCTTGATAATTTTTTGTAAAGTTGTAGATTGTAGTTGGATCTTTATCTGAGGTTTCGTTATACAAATAGGAGAAGGAGAAATTCGCTGGATCGTACAGTTTGGGTTCCTTGCTTCTAATATCTATTTTGGCATTGGTGATGTTGAAGCTTTTCGTAGTGTGCCATGTTTGCGACAATGCCTTGATGGAATCCTGCTGGGCAACTGTTGTAGCATTACGTAACGCATCAGACAACAAAATATCCTGATCTAACGGATTATATTTTGGTTGTGTTAATTCTTGAGACATAGACACGTATAGCGGAATACTGACATGTGCTTTTTCAGGGAAAAACTTGCCTAATTGTAGCATTGCGGCTGCATTGTATTGGTAATCATCGTTCATGCTGCGTTCCATCAGGCTTTGTTCAATGCCCCCAAACCCTGCCGTGACTACTTTCCCCGCCAAATTTATGGTGCCAAAGTCGGAAAGTCCAATGGCAAGATTAGCGACACCAGCCCAGCCGCCACTTTCGTTGAAATCAGTCAATCGAAACTCGTCAAACCAGATATTTCCCGATTTAACGGTGCGTCCATTGTTGCGAACGCCAATCATAATAGTCTCAACATCGCTTAAACTTGGATTTCCAACCACGGTGACTTTGTTCTTTGGAAAGTTCGGATCGTAATATGAATAGGGTTGAGTGTAGGAAGCTGTCCCGTTTTTTCCTAATTCGCTATTCCGTTGTAATTTCAGATTGGTTAATACGGATAAAGCAATATCAAAGTTGTTTTCTTGTGGCCAAACCGTTGTTACATCTGTCGGATTATTTTGTTGATAATGTCCCGGAGGTGTTACTTTGAGCGGAATTTCGTATTCATAGTAATTGTTGGTCATATCAGAGCCAATGCGCACAAAAGCAGTCATGTCGTAATCCTGCAAATTGGTGGTATTCTCGGGTAATGCTTCGGCATGTGTAAACATTTGTATTCGCTTGTATTTACGCATATCGTAGCTTGTGTTTTTGTACACGGCACGAGCATCACCCGGTGCAAGGTTTGTAGCCGTCATGGCCAATGATTGTTCATTTTCCTGAACAATCTGAGGTTGACTTGGATCTACCTGGCGAGTTACACCGGGAGGTAACACATAATTTACCGGAATTCGATTTCCATCTGATTCAATATTGACTGCTCCAACTGTTAATTGTCCGTTTGTAGATGGCGGTTGTAGTAGGTTGTTCAAAGGTTGTGTGTAGTTTCTCCATTCGCCACGAACTAAATTTAGTGTTCCAAAACGTAAAAACGTAGAATCTTGAAAATCAGTCATGAACATACGCATAAAGCGAATGGATGAGAAGTCAGTAATGTTGCCAATTCGTTTTTGGTAAGCTTGAATAGGAATCTGAAAATGGTACCATGTCACGTTGCTTTGTTTCCCATTTTTTAAATCAACTTTCGATACAATTTTATCGACTAAAAAGTCCTGACCTACCTGTAAATCAGAGCGTCGCAACGAAACCTTGTATTGATAATAATTTTCGTATTGATTGAGCGTATTGTCATGGTTTATATCATACGTGTCTGGCAATGAGGTAGCAGCTGTACTAATGTTGGTGGTGGGATCGTTGGTTGAATTTCCTTTTGTTCCATTAAATTGTTTATACCGTTGCAAGATGTCAGCTTGAGTGTTGTCAAAATAGGGACTTCGATAACTGACATAAGTATCACCAGCCGGATCATTAAATGGTGAGTATGGATCATTTTGCCATTGACGTATTGTGGCTGGCGAAAGAATGGTTTTTAGTTGATCGAGATATGTTTTGTAAGTTGGAAAATTGTATTCGGCTGCTTTTGATAATCCATCTAAGCCAACGTCCTGGTTTTTCAATGCGTCCTGACTATTATCGAACGCTAAAACAGTGGATTGGATGGTTGGCACTCGTCCCCAAACTGTTGTAATGGTGCCTGTGGTATCTCCATTTGCAGGTAATCCATTTTCAAAAAATTTATAACCAGCTTTTAGAACATCCTCCGAAATATCGCCTAAATCAAAATAAAGATCGCCACCTGGGTTTGCATTAAGTGAGTCGTTAACAAATGGATCCATCATCCAAAAATCGATGTATTCAATATTTGCAGCTGCAAAATCGGTAGTTGGAAGTGCTCGCATAATACCGCCCCAACGTGATTGCGGGTCACGTAAATTTCCATTGGCGTCAATTCCGGCGCTGTAAGTCCCGGGAAGTGCATCAACGTTATAAGGCCCACGTTCAGTTGGAAAGTAGGAAAGATTCAGTACCGGCAGGTATGACGTGGTTCCGTATAAACTTTGTTTATTGGGGAAAATTTCTTGTTCAAGTACAGGGCGGGTTAAATTATTAGATTGCAGATTTTTGTTGTTACGAATATATGCAGGAGTTAAGGATGAATTTGTGCTAAAAACCGATTGATCAATTGTGAACCAGTTGAAAAGAGCTCTATTTTTTCCATAATCTACATTATTGGACAGTGCTGCTTCTCGAAAAAGCGGTGTGCTGGTGTCATCGTAAGGGGTGCTGGCCAAAGACCAATTGTACGGATAACTTAAATCGATATCAGTTTGTGTCGATTCAAAATCGTCAATGTACACTACGCCTTGCTTAGAAACTGAGCTGGAATGTCCGGGTATAAGTTGTGCAAATTCGGCATTGAAATTGATGGTGGAAGGTTTTGTGAGGTTCAACAACGGAATCTTGTCAGCTAAGTTTGTCAGCCATTGTGATTCTGTGCGATATGAAGTATTTAATCCCCAGATAGTATTGGATATAGGATCGCTTCCATAGTTTACATTTTGAGTAAGCGGCATTTCAGAAAGGTTCATGATGGTTCCTCCCAAGGTGAAATCTTTGCTGAATGCGTATTCGAGGTGGGTGCCAAACAATGTTTTTCGCTGCAAATTAAACATGGATTGGTTTTCAAGTTTCACGCTGATGTTGTTACCCGATGATAAAAGATCCTGGTTCAAAATAGTCACCGTTCCCATCGTGTAATCAACCACATAATCTTGGTTTTCAACCAATGTTTGTCCTCCAGCTGTCACTACGACAGAGCCACGAGGAATATTCATGGCATTGAGTTGTATTTGTGAACCAGAAGTGCCTTTGTATTGTCCGGACAATATAAACTTGTTTTTTTGACTGTATTGCTGTGCTACAGTCAAAGTTGAGTCGTAAAGTTGTTGAAAAACATACTTTTGTGCAATGGTTGGGTTCCCAATTTTTGACGCCAAGTAGCTCCCAAATGGCTCATTTTCTGGAAAAATAATATATCCACCATTTGACACAACAGTATAACCCTCTATGTAATCAAAAATTCCATCCGGATGAGGCTCGTTTTTTGCATCAAGACGATCTAAATTCATTACTTGGAGTAGACGTATGTTTTTGATATTTCCCTCATTAATATAATTGACAGCAGCACCCGTTGAATCATTTTGATATAAAATGTTTAATTGAAATTTATCAGCTTGAATCTGTTGTGAACCAACGTAATATATATTTTTCATCATCAATTTCCAAAGAGGAATGGAAGGAGATAGATTAGTGTTTTTTATCAGTTTAACAATCAATGCCTGCGGGGCTGCAATTGGATCGGTTGAAAATTCTCCAACTTGGTACGTTTTTCCTGCTTCTGTGTACTCGTAAGCGATGGCTAAAACGTCATCCGAATTTAATTTTGACTTTAAGGTGATGTATCCTAAGCTATTATTGAGTGTATATTCTGAAGGATCAAGGCGGCGTGCACTTTCAACTTTTTCATAGTCGCGACTTCCTGAGATACCGAATCCTCCAAATTGTGCGTCGAGAATGGACATAGAAGATTGAATGTTTCGAACTCCATTGAGTGAAGAAACCTCCTTGTAAAGTGAGTTTGTTGAGTTATCAGGATTCGTTGTCATGGGGTTCAGCGCCCAATGTGAATTGGTTAAATTGGATGATTCGCCTAAGTCGGCAAAGGCTAATATATTGCGTGCCTGTGAAAAATCGCCTCGTTTATTAGTTACCCATACTTCAACCCGATTAATTGTGATGCCGGAAGTCACATAGGGAAGTTGATTCATCCATTGTTCAAAATGATTGCGAAAATAGCTGGATAAGAAAAAGTGACGATTAGCATCGTATTGATCTATAGCAAATTGAAACTTTGTAGTTTGTGCACCACCTTGTGTATTGACAGTTTGTGTTTGCGATTGTTGTTGCGAGGCAATAGCTACTACATTAAGTTTACCAAACTGCATCTCGGCTTTTATTCCAAACAGGGAAGAACTTCCGCTGATTAATGCGCTGTTAAGAGGCATACTGACATTGCCAGCTTCAATTTTTCGAATAAACTCATCATTGTCTCCTTGATAATTCAATTTGACCATTTTTTGATCATAATCAAAGGTTGATTCTGTGTTATAGTTGAGGTTAAAGTTCACTTTATTCCCAACTTTTCCATTGACATTGGCCTGTATTTTTTCAGTGAAATTGAATGCCGGTGGCGGATTTCGCATGCTGGAAGTATAAACAGGGTTGTCAACCGAATTTGTTCGAATACCAAACCCTACTTCGGCCGATCCTTGCATGTGGAGTTGAACGCCTCCTTTGCCAAAGAGTTTATCGGCAGGCCCCAAACTAAACTTAGTGTCGGTTTTTGCGAATTTCTGATCTTCGCTTTGTTTCACTGAATCATCCAATTGTCGCCAATAAGATTGCATCGATTGTTGCATCGAAAATCGCTGATATTGAGCACTATCCATGACAATGGGAGATATGATATTCATATTTCCAATCTTGGTGTACACATAATATTGAGCGCTGTTCGGATCGTAAACGACTGAAGTTTGTATGTTTTGTGGCGTTTTTAAATCAACGGGATATTTTTTTAGTAAATCGTTCGTGTCGTTTTTTACTAAATTATTTACAGGAAAATGTAGGGTGGTGTCTTGTGGTGTCTTATGTTGTACGATTGCTGTCCTAGGTGCTTGTGGAGATTGCACAACATTTCGTGTTGTTACCGGTGGAAGGGCAAAAACAACAAAAATGCTAATGAAAGCTGCAAATAAAAGAATTTTTTTTACCACAAACGGATTATTTTAGACAGGCTTTAAGCCTTACAACATCTTCAATGCAGTGCGAATTGCTTCTTCAACACTACAAACATTGTTTTCGTTAAAGATTTTTGTCAGCGCTTTTTGTGCTTGCAACTGATTGAATCCTAACATTAATAAAGCCGACAAAGCCTCGCTTTTTGCAGAAGCATCACTGGCGAATGTTGCCGTTTTCCCCTCAAGTATTTTTCCTACTTTATCTTTTAAGTCGATAATTATGCGTTGTGCCGTTTTAATGCCGATGCCTTTGATATTCTTTAATGCCACTACATTATCAGTCAAAATGACCGACATTAATTCATCAACTAAAA
>JAJZHJ010000022.1 GCA_021804525.1 Bacteroidota bacterium
GTAAACGTTGCCGGGTAACGAGCGAATCAATCCTTTGAATTCCATTTCAAGCAATAGAGAAAAGAGTTTCTCTACCGGCCAATTAAGTTGCAAGGTAAGTTGATTGATTTGAATACCATCGCTTTTGCGCAAGGTGGTTAACAGTGTTTGCTCTTCTTCGTTTAAATCACTGAATAGTGTGGGTTGGATAAGAATGTTTCCTGTTTTTGATTCCCAATTCATCGCGTTGATGAGATCGGTTGCCGATTCGATTAGCGAAGCTTTGTTTTGTTTAATGAGGGCGTTGCATCCTTCGGAACGAATATCGCCGACACGACCCGGCAGGGAAAACACTTCACGATTGTAAAGGTTGGCGGCTTCGGCTGTAAGTAGTGCACCACCACGAGCAGCTGATTCAACAATTATCACGGCATCGGACAATCCGGCTATGATCCGGTTGCGTTGAACGAAGTTGGGTTTGTCAGGTTTGGTGCCTGACAGATACTCGGTGATGATACCGCCATTTTTAGCCATCTTGTTGCCAATTGGCGTATGAGTTGACGGGTAGATGCGATCGAGACCATGGGCTACTACCCCAATTGTCGGGAGTTGATGTTTTAGTGCTGCTTTGTGTGCCGTTATGTCGATTCCATAAGCCAGGCCGCTCACGATGACGGTGTTTGGAATTTTCTGAGCAAGCTCCTCAATAATGGATTGGCACCAATTTCGCCCATAATCAGTCGGATTACGAGTTCCGACAAAAGCAATGAAATGTCCGTTGTTCAGGTTGATACTTCCATCGTAATAGAGCACGATGGGTGAATCTTCACATTCCTTCAACCGAAACGGATACTCTTTCTCGGAGTAAAGCAATGCCTGTATATGATGTGATTGTATGTATTCAAGTTCTCTATCGGCCAATTTCAAGGCTTCTGGAGCTTGTTCAAAGATCATTTTTGCCAACGTAGAACCTATGCCCGGTATCTTCTCCAATGTGGCGCTGTTTTCGTTGAACACTGCCTCTTCGCTACCCAAATAAGCAATCAGGTTTTTGGCTAATATCGGCCCTATCCCTTTGATTAGTGTAATGGCAATATGGTTGCGTAGGGACGATTCGTTCATCTGCTTTTCTGGTTAAAATAGTGTGTCAACAGCCATTTACCAAAAAAATAACCGGCTATGGCTCCTATGGTATCTACTGCTTCATCGACCCAGTCGCCTGATCGTGAAGTGGTCAGTAGCCATTGCCAAATTTCCATCGCTCCTCCAAAGAGCACGGGAATACCAACGATCCACAACCAAACGTGATTGTTGACAATATCCACTTGAGGATTACGCTTTTTTGTATCCCATAAAAGCACAAACGCCAGTGTAAAATACATCAGAAAATGAATCAGTTTATCTTCATTGGGAAAGGCCGGGATGGATTGAAAATCGGAAGCGGGAGCAGTTGACAAGAAAAAAATAATAGCCAGAACTACAACTGACTTCCAATATTGAAGAATTCGTGTGGCCATAATAGGATGTTTTTGAAATTATAGTTTTTCTCCAAAAGCCAAATCACCGGCGTCGCCCAGTCCGGGTAAAATATATGAGTGATCGTTCAGTTCGGGATCGATGGCTGCCGTCCAAAGGGTGATGTTGTCGTTACCCATGTGTTGTTGCAAATAGTCGATGGCCGGCTGACTCGAAATGATGGTAGCAATATGGATTTGCGCGGGGCTTCCTTTTGTCAGCAATGCACCGACGGCTAATTCCATCGAACTACCGGTGGCCAGCATCGGATCTGTGATAATAAGCGTTTTGTCGGCAATGGAGGGCGAGGCAATGTATTCGATGAAGATGTCGAACTTTAACGCGTCTTTGTATTTTCGGTAGGCAGATACAAACGCATTTTCGGCATGGTCGAAATAGTGGAGAAAGCCGTTGTGAAAAGGCAATCCGGCACGCAAAATGGTACCAAGTACGATGGGTTCGCTGGGAATCGGCAACTCAATTTTTCCAAGCGGTGTTGTTATCTCTTCGTTGCTATACAGCAATGCTTTGCTGATTTCATACGCCATGACTTCGCCAATACGCTCGATGTTGCGACGAAATCGCATTCTATCGGTTTGTATATCAACGTTTCGAATTTCTTTTAGAAACTGATTAAGCAATGAATTTTGATCGGATAGATTATGTATTGTCATAACAGATATATTTTTACAAAACAACGAAAAAAAATGATACTAACCAAATAACCTTTCCACAAATAATAGTTAGATCAAATCAAGAGAAATATTCACTTGTTTTGTATTTGCTTATATCAAATAATGTTTCTATATTTGCTTCTTGAGTGAAAATCAGGGCAAGTAAAATGGAATCTGCCGCCAACAAAGAGTTTGACGTATAAGGAGAAAAATCAAAATAGCTCTTGAATCTAAATATTTATTTTTTTTAATCTCAATTTTCATGGCTCAAAATCTAATTTCAGCAACTTTATCGGTAGACGATGCTGCCGCAGTGAATCAAAATTTGGCGGATGCCAAGAGTAAACTCAATTTTTTGTTAAGCTTGCAAACCATCGATGTGGTTACCATGTTTAAAGTGGGAAATACCTATCTTCCTTTTATCGACATGGCATATCAGACCGTGATTGCCCATCCGGAAATTCTTTCCGGCGTGTTCGACAAGGAAGAGTTTCTAAAGGATTACGCACTGTTGAGTGCGCTTCGCCCCATCTTTAACCAGATTAATGAACTGGCCGAAGGTATTCAAAAAACGTTTATGGCCGTTGGCAGCGATTCGATGATCGCTGCACTTGATGTGTATTCCAGTGTGAAACAAAACAAAGACAAAGTCCCAGGCCTGAGTGTAACAGCTGACCAAATGGGCGAATTCTTCAAAAAAACGAAGACAAAAAACGATACCGCTGCTAAGTAAATGATGAGTATAGTGAGGCCTTCACTCCAAAGTGAAGGCCTTAAGCTAAAGAGTGTCATTGAGACACTCCTCTGTGTGCAGCAGACACAAATTAGTGAGTGAAAGATGATCCGAAAGGTCAATGAGACACTCCGAAGTGCGAAAAAGAGACAAATTAGTGATGATTTGCCCATTCCGACTGGCTAATTAACACTCCCGACTGTATCGAAGACACTCTTGAATGGCTCAGGAACTTAAAAAAGAGTGTAACTAAACACTCCAGTATGGTTGAAGTACACTCCGAAGTCTCTTTTTGCCGGTCAGGAGTGCGATTTTGCCATTAATTTGTGATTCCATTGCACAAATGAGTGCGAATAAGAGACTCTCGACCGTGAACGAGTCGCTCCAGAGTGGGTTAACGACACTCCGAAATGGGAGAAAGAGGGTAGGGCGGGAGAATTGAGGAGTTTGGAGGCACCTGATCAATAATAAAAATAATCAACAAGAAATAAAGCCACATAGTATGACAAAAAAAGATTTCTTTCGAGTGATTATTAATTTACAGAATACAATCTTCGAAACAGTGCTATAAGTAAGGTAGGTAGCTTTACTTCCATTTACAAATGTTTGGTCACAAGATGCAATTTTGAGTCGAAAAGAGATTCATTATCTGACAAAAATATTTGATGAACAAAAGCGAGAAATTTTCTAAATCAAAAGGATGATCAATCCGGGAATAAAGCTCAGAATAAGTAACAGAATAACCATACCCAGTATCTGTTTTTTATACAGTTTTGCCGCTTCGAAAGGTTCACTCACCATGGAACGGGTGAAATACATGGCCACAACAGGTCGCAAATAATAGTATACGCTCACCATGGAACCAATGATAGCGATAATAACCAATGGCAGTTGCCCTTGTTCGATGGCGGAAACAAACAGTTGGTATTTTGCCGAAAACCCGATCATTGGCGGAATGCCTGCCAACGAGAGCATGGCAATGGTCATGGCAAACGCCACCGTGGGGTTGTGCTTGGCAAGTCCGTTGAAAGACTTAATAGAGAAGGAACCGGTCTCTTTCCGAACCATCATAAGCACGGCAAACGCCGTGATGGTAGCAATGGAATAGGAAACGGAATAGAGCAAAAGCACTCCCGCTGCATTCCCCTTCAGGGCAATAATGGCAATAAGCATGTATCCTGCATGAGCAACTCCCGAATAAGCCAACATGCGTTTTACACTATCTTGATAAAGTGCAGCAAAATTTCCAATGAGAATGGTTGCCACGGCAAAAACAATCAGGGATGTTTTCCAGAGAAAATCAACTTCACTGAAACTTGCATTGATTAATCGAAAGAATGCGGCAAAAGCGGCAACTTTTCCCACCGTGGCCATGTAGGTGGTGATGAGGGTAGGCGAACCTTCGTACACGTCGGGAATCCAAAAATGAAATGGTGCAGCGCCGACTTTAAAGGCCAGCCCAACAGCCATCAAGAGTAGCCCGATAGTAAACATGGCAGGAATGTTCGCCTGGTTTTGTACGACATACTGCTTTATAACCTCCAGGTTGAAGCTTCCGCAAGCACCATAAAGTAACGCGATGCCAAACAAGAGAAACCCTGATGCAAACGAGCCTGTGAGAAAATATTTCATGGCGGCTTCGTTGGAGTGGGGGTCGGACTTTTTGCTGCCAGCCAATAGATAGAGCGACAAGGAAAGTGTTTCGATGCCCAGAAACAACATCACCAGGTTGCCGAAAGCCGTCATCATCAAACCGCCGACTAACGAAAAAAGGATCAACGCATAAATATCTTCGAGCGGGCGTTTCACCGATTTGTAATAAACCCGGGCAAAGACAAATATCAACATTGTGATGAATATCAGCACACCGTTAAAGGCGATCGCGAAGTTGTCATCAATATACATCTCGTTGAAGTAATGGATAGATTGGTTCCAACCCATCAAATTGATGATGAAAGCTAACGGAAGTCCTACAAAGATGATGGGAAGAATCACCTTTTTCTTACCGAAGGCTCCAAAAAAGAGAACGATGATAGCAACAATCGAGATGGTTATTATAGCGTACATATATGAAATGTCTTAGTATAGAGTTATAATTTATTTGACCACACCCTGAAGCAATTGCAACACAAATGAAGGATAAATACCCACGGCAAATATGGCAATGATGATCGGTACAAAAAGCATGATTTCGCCGAACGTCAAATCGATAAAATTTTCAGTGGAAGCTTTCTTCTCTCCAAACATGATTTGCTGATACATTTTCAGCATATACACGGCTACCAGAATAATGGTCAGTCCGGCAATGATTGCCAGAATCTTATTGTATGAAAACAAACCCAACAAAATAAGGAATTCTCCTACAAAACTATTGGTAAGCGGCAATGCAACATTAGCCAATACAATAATCATAAAAACGGTAGCAAAGCGGGGAGCTACGCTGGCTATGCCGCCCAACTCGCTTATCTTGTCTGTCTTCGTTCTTTTCACAATCATATAGTAGCAAAGGAAAAATCCAACCACATTGACTCCGTGCGAAAACATTTGCAGGATACCTCCTTCAATCCCGTAGCGACTGTTTGATAACAGGCCAAGAGCAATGATGCCCACATGCGAAAGCGAAGCAAATGCGATGAGCTTTTTCAGATGTGGCTGCGAAATGGCAATCACCGCACCATAAATCACTCCAAACAAAATGAGCGGCAAGAAGATAAGTGAACCATTGGCCACCACATCCGTACAAAGCGGAATCAGAAAACGCACGATACCATAAAGTCCCATCTTGAGCATAATACCTGCCAGCAACATGGAGCCTTGCACCGGAGAAGCATTGTAAGTTTCAACCTGCCACGAATGAAACGGGAAAAGCGGTATTTTGATGGCAAAAGCCAGAAAGAAAGCCAGAAACAACGGAATTTGCTCCGAATAGGAAAGTTTCAGTTGATAAAAGGAGTCAAAACTGAATGAATGGGGTGCGGGCGTCAACGTGTAAAGATAAAGAATGGCAATCAGCATGAAGAAGCTACCTACAACGGTGTAAATAAGAAATTTAATGCTTATTTTTCTAGCATTCTCGCCACCCCAACGAGCCGTGATAAAGAAAATGGGTATCAAAGCCAGTTCCCAAAAGATATAAAAAAGAATCATATCCGAGGCAGCAAAGACCCCAATCAACGCAGTTTGCATCAGCATGATGAGAGCATAAAAATGAGGCGTTCGATGTTCTTTTTTATCTGTCGAGGCAATGATGATAGGCACCAACAACGTGGTAAGGATTACGAAGATTATGGAAATAGCATCAATTTTGAACAACAAATTCACACCAAGAATCGACTCTAAATCCATATTGAAAAACAATGCCTTTTCAGGTGCGGCGATAAGTTCATAGCCGCCTATCAACGAAATGGCGAATAAGACCAAGGAAGCAAGGAAAGCAAAATTCTTGCTTTGTTGTCCCGTTTTGCCTGTGAAAAGGAAGATGGAGGCGAATAACGGCAGGATAAGTAACAGTGCGATGATCATCTATTTATCGTATAAGATTAAAAAACAAGATAGCAATGATGCTAAATACCATGATGATGAGATAGAAGCCTACGTTTCCTGTTTGCAGCAAACGGATTCTTCCTCCGATATATAAAGTAGCGTTTCCGATGGTATTTATCAGGCGGTTGATGACGCTTTGGTCAACCGTTTCTCTAAAGAAGAGCGATAATTTTTCCGTCGGCTTTACAAAGCAAAAATCATAAAGCTCATCAATATAAAATTTATTGGCCATTACTTTTTGAATACCCGAAAGTTCGGCAGATAAACGATCTTTAGCAAAACGAATATAGCTGATATAGACAAGTGCTGCAATGATGGTTAGTGGAATCAGCAATGTCAGCCATTCGGTAAGCACGTTTAGATTTTGCCCCGAAGCAGGAACCAACTGGTGTGCAGAGAAAAATATGGGCGATAGGTAGGTTGAAAATGCGTTTACATTAGTTGAAAACAAAGCCGGAATTTGTATAAAACCTGCCACCATCGACAATAGAGCTAACAGTGCCATTGGGATAAGCATCACCTTAGGTGATTCGTGTATATGATGATTTGCTTTTACTGCATCACTCTCGGGTTTGTAAAACGCTACGAATAGCAACCGGAACATGTACACGGTAGTTAACAAGGATATAAATGTGGCTATGATACCCATTCCCATGCCATGTTCGTAGGCAACAGAGAGAATCATCTCCTTGGAAAAGAAACCTGCAAAGGGAGGAATTCCTGAAATAGCAATGGCTCCAATAGCAAAGAGCGCAAAGGTAAAAGGTATTTTCTTGCGCAAACCACCCATTTTACGAATATCCTGTTCTTGATTCAACGCGTGAATGACACTGCCTGCTGCAAGAAAGAGCAAGGCTTTGAAGAAGGCATGTGTTGTCAGGTGGAACATTGCTCCTGAAAAAGAGCCTAACCCTAACGCCATAAACATAAACCCTAGTTGACTCACGGTGGAGTAGGCTAGAATCTTCTTGATGTCGTTTTGGTAGATAGCTATCAAACCGCTGATTAATGCCGTGAAAATACCTATTACAAGGATGAGATTCATGGTAACAGGAGATAGCACAAACAACACACTCGACCGTGCCACCAAATAAACCCCCGCTGTAACCATCGTAGCTGCATGGATGAGAGCCGAAACAGGCGTGGGACCTGCCATAGCATCGGGTAACCAAGTAAACAGCGGTATCTGAGCGCTCTTCCCAATAGCTCCGGCAAAGAGTCCAAGTGTGATAATAAGGAGCGCTGTACTACCCGATGGCATAACAGATGCTTTGGTTGCCACTTCGCTTATGTTTAGGGTTCCGAACGTATGAAACATCATAAAGATGCCGATCAGAAATCCTAAATCGCCGATACGATTCATGATAAATGCTTTTTTTGCAGCATTGTTGTTAGCATGATCTTTGTACCAAAACCCGATTAACAGGTAAGAACACAAACCGACGCCTTCCCAGCCAATAAAAAGCATCAAATAATTGGAACTCAATACCAGTATCAACATAAAGAAGATAAACAGATTCATGTACGAAAAGAACCGGCTCACACCCTCATCGTTTTTCATATAGCCGATGGAATAGACATGAATAAGAAATCCAACACCATTGACCACAAGCAACATCAGCGCCGACAGTCGATCAACCGTTATGGCAAAAGGAATGGAGATATTGGCGAATTTTATCCAATCGAATAAATTCGTTTCAACAGTTTGATTGGTTGTACTGACATACCAAAACAGGATGAATGTCAGAATCAGATTTAAAAATACGAAAGACGAGGCAATAATACCCGATAACTTCTTGTTTATCTGTTTCTGGGAAAGACCAATTGCAAGAAATCCCAATAGCGGGAAAAGAAGCAAGAGGAACGATATCGATTGCATAAAAGGGGAACTTTCCATTACCATTTGAGACGGTTTAAAATGTTGATATCAATCGTGCGCGAAGAGCGGTAAACAACCACTAACAGCGCTAATCCGATGGCAATCTCTGCCGCTGCCACTACCATGATAAAAAAGACGAACACCTGACCGGAAGAATCGTTGCGATAAGCGGAAAAAGCTGCCAGCAATAGATTTGCCGAATTCAGCATCAATTCCACCGACATAAAAATGGCTAACGCGTTGCGCTTTACCAATACTCCCACTACACCAATTGTAAACAAAGCTGTACAAAAGATAATGTAGTAGACTAACGGTATCATTTGTAGTTGTGTAACTGTAGTTTCCATCGTTTTATTCTTTATCTTTTTTCCCCAGCATCACGGCTCCTACCATGGCCGACAAGAAGAGGATGGAGGAGAGTTCAAAGGGTAATAAATATTGACTGAACAGGGTTTTACCAAGGTTTTTTACTAATCCGATCTGACTGACAGCGGGATTGGACACTGTGGCCAAGTCAAAAGATTTAAGTGATCCGATGAGCACCACAAAGAGCAGGCCGCCAGCAACGACAGCGATAATCTTCACAAGCGTGGTTTTTGAAAATTGTCCTTCTTTATTGAGATTCAGCAGCATCACTGTGAAAAGAAAGAGCACCATGATAGCACCGGCATAGACAATCACATGCACCACTGCCAAAAACTGGGCGTTCAGCAAAATGTAGTGGCCGGCTAAAGCGAAAAATGTCAAGGTTAAATAAAGCACGCTATGTATCGGTTTCTTCGACAGCAATACCATTATTGCCGAAAAGAGAGCAACACAGCTTAGAAAAAGAAAAAGATATACCTGAAACATAGTCTTTTATTTGTTATGTAATTGAGTCTTGTCTTTTTTGAATGCCAGCACCTCGGGTGTTTGACGTTTTGATACATCAATGGGTGCATCCTTCGGTTCGAGCAATACATCTTTTCCATAAATAAAATTGCCACGTGCTACTTCACTTGGCACAAACCGATCCGTGAGGAATATGGCTTCTTTCGGGCAGGCTGATTCACAGTCGCCACAATAGATGCAGCGTAGCATATTAATCTCGTAAACAGCTGCGTACTTCTCTTCGCGATAAAGATGTTTTTCGCTTTCGAGCCGCTCTCTGGCTATCATGGTAATAGCCTCTGCAGGACACGAAAGAGCGCATAAGCCACAGGCAGTACACCGTTCACGACCTTCTTCGTCACGTTTCAATACATGCATTCCTCTGTAAATATTGGAAACAGGACGTTTTACTTCGGGGTATTGCACGGTAGCTTTCCTGGTGAAAAAATGACTCATGGTGATGAACATCCCTTTGAAAATAGCCGGCAAATAGAGACTCTCTAAAAACGACATTTTTTTATTAGAGACGACTTTCGATCGGTTGGTAAGCGATATTTTAGTTGAGTCTTGATTCATTTTGTTCAATGCTTTACGTATTCTTTGTTATTCAACCCTACGGGCTGTTTTCTTTTTTTCTCCGTTCCCCTAATTAGTTGGAGGTTTGCACGTTCAACTCTTC
>JAJZHJ010000023.1 GCA_021804525.1 Bacteroidota bacterium
CAAAAACATGCGTCGTAAAGAGGTGCCTGATCCTTTGGGGGCAATTAAAATTACGTCAACATCTGCTGGAGGGACGATGTTTGTACGTTCTTTGTACGTAATAGCAAACCCATGAGAGAAATAAAGCGCTTTTCCTGCTGTTAAATGTTTTTTTACTGTAGGCCAAACAGCAATTTGAGCTGCATCGGAGAGTAAATATTGAATAATAGTTGCACGCTGGCAAGCTTCTTCAATTTCAAACAGTGTTTGCCCCGGTACCCAACCGTCAGCAATGGCTTTGTCCCATGTTTTCGAGTCTTTACGTTGCCCAATAATCACATTGAACCCATTATCGCGCAAATTCATGCTTTGCCCAGGGCCTTGCACCCCGTATCCGATCACCGCGATGACCTCTTTTTTCAATATTTCTCGCGCTTTTTCCAAAGGAAATTCCTCACGGGTAACTACATTTTCGTTGACGCCGCCAAAATTCATTACAGCCATATTACTTCGTATTAAGTTGATAAAAGTATTTAACTCCTTCTTCTTCAGGATAATTTTATTTCTATTTAATTTTTAGTCCATTGCAATTGAACTTTGCAAAGCACCTCTTTATTTTGTCGATTGATTTGAAACTGATCTTTTCCAGCGTCCTCTTTACGATAAAGAGAAACCTCCTCACCATAAAAAGCCTCATGCAAAAAATTGACATCAAATCGTTTAATCGTATGTTCGGCATGCCAATCCACGGAGTATTCATTGAGAACCCATTGCAAATACTTCATGCTGTTGACGTGCCTGTTAAAATCAATATCACTATATTGAGTTTGACGTGTGCTGATCAGATTTCCTTCCACTGACGGCAGTTTGGCTGGAGGTGCAATGGGTATCGAATTTCCACTGATAAAGTGCGATAATGACGGAATCGCACCTAGATCAATCGGTTTACGCGTATTTAAATCAATCATTGCCCAATTTGTCGTGGCAAACCCAATCGGCACGTTTTGTTCATTTCGAAGGATAAAATTCCGTGTGGTTGAAGCTCTGCCAATGGTTTCAATCCATGTCTCAATTGTGATTTGCTGATAGATTTTAGGCATCTCAGTCATTTCGGTGGCCATACGGATTAAAACCCAAGTGTGATGATCGGGATGAAGTTCGCGAATGCCAAACCCGTTGTCATCTGCATTTTTTCCGGCTGCCTGAAGTATGTAATCTCCTAATGATGAAGCAAGAATTTGCTCAGTGAAATCACCATCTTGCGGTTGCAGTTGAAATGTATATCGGCCTATTAATCCCATCGTGTCACAATTGCTGTTTCCTTACAATACGATCGTTTATTGTTGTTCTTGATTGAAAAATGGAAGCTAATTTCCATGCAAAGGTACGCTTTTTTAAGCAAATTGCTTTATTTTGAGTCATACTTTTCAACAAAACGTTATTTTCTTCGTTTCCGAGCATGCGATGTATAATCTGATTTAGAAACTTCTGAACGATTCTTTCGTTGTTCGTGAATGGATAGCAGTTTGTTAATCAAATCGTTTCGGTTCATACTACGTAGGTCATTTAAAATGGCTTGGTGAAATTCGGGCTTATACCAAAAAAAGAACTTCTGCTGTGCCATTTTTTCATCGGAGCGCTTCGCCGTTTTCACTAATTCTCCTGTGTAAGGGTTGATTCCTGAATAATACATTTCCGTTGACAGTGTCATTGGCGTAGGTGTGAAATCTTGCACTTGTTCCAGTTTAAAATGGAGAGACTTGGTGATGATAGCCAGTTCAGCCATGTCCATCGTGCTGCATCCGGGATGGCTTGAAATAAAATAGGGAATAAGTTGTTGCTGCAAGTTGGCTTCGCGGTTGATGTGTTCAAATTGTTGTTGAAACTGCTTGAATAAAGTGAACGATGGTTTGCGCATAAGCGCCAGTACCTTGTCCGATGTGTGTTCGGGAGCAACCTTCAACCGCCCTGAAACATGGTGTTGAATGACTTCCTTTGTATAATCCGTGAGGCTTTTATCTACTTCAGAATCTCCGCTTGGTTGAAGAAGTAAGTCGTATCGAATGCCACTACCGATAAAACTTTTTCTAATGTATGGTAAACTGTCTACTTCACGGTAAAGTCGCGTCATTCGAGAGTGATTGCGTTGGAGATTTTTGCAAATAGAAGGGAATATACATGATGGACGTTTGCATGATAGGCACATGGTTTGGTTTGTACCCCTTAATCCATACATATTTGCCGATGGTCCACCCAGATCGGTAAGGATTCCTTTGAAGTCCGGCAATTTGCTGATCTGTTCAATTTCTTGCAGGATAGACTTTTCTGAACGCGACAGCACCTGTTTTCCTTGATGCATAGAAATGGTGCAAAAAGAACAACCACCAAAACATCCACGATGTGTATTGACCGAAAACCGGATCATATCGTAGGCAGGTATCCGCTTATCTCGGTATTTTGGATGCGGTAGCCTCGTATATGGCAAATCGTAAGTTGCATCAATCTCTTCTTGTGACCATGTTACGTATGGAGGATTAACAACTAATACTTGGTTATTATATCGTTGAGTCAGACGTGCCGCTATCATTTTGTTCGATTCCTCTTCGATAGTTCTGAAATTATTTGCTGATTTACGTTTGTCAGCGATGCATTCTTCATGCGAATGAAGGGTAATCGTTTCACTTTCCAATGGTGTTATTTCTTCTTTGAGCGAAGCAACGAATGCCGTTTGGGGAATAGTTTGAAGGTTATGAATAAATGGAGCTTTGTTAAGTGCACGTGCAATTTCAAGGATTGATTTCTCCCCCATGCCATAGACTAACATATCAGCTTTACTATCGAGCAAAATACTTTTTTTCAACTGATCCGACCAATAATCATAGTGCGTAAATCGGCGCATTGATGCTTCAATGCCACCAATAATTACGGGGATTTCAGGGAAAAGTTGTTTCAAAATATTGGAATAGACCACTGTCGTATTGTCAGGCCGAAACCCGACTGTTCCTCCAGGTGTGTAAGCATCGTTGGAACGAAGCCTTTTATTGGCTGTGTAGTGATTGACCATGGAATCCATACAACCGGCTGAAATACCAAAGAAGAGACGTGGAATTCCTAATTTCTTAAAGTCACGAAGGTCATCTCTCCAATTAGGCTGTGGCACAATAGCAACCCTCAATCCTTCAGCTTCCAACGTACGACCGATTACGGCTGCGCCGAACGAAGGGTGATCAACATACGCATCCCCAGAGAAAAGAATGACGTCCAACGTATCCCAACCCCGTTGTTCTACTTCTTTTTTTGTTGTAGGAAGCCAAGTGGTGTGTAAAGTATTTTGCAAAAACAGATTTATTTATGTATATACTCTGGCTATATGCGTCGTATTTGTTAAATAATTAACATGGCATCGCCATAAATTCCGAATCGATATCCTTCGTCAATCGCTATTTGATAGGTTTTCATCACCTGATCAAATCCACCAAAAGCGCATGTAGCCATTAGTAATGGAGAATATGGAAGATGTAGGTTAGCAATAAGGCTATCTGTAACACCAAAATCATACGGAGGGAAGATGAATTTATTCGTCCACCCGTCAAATGGTTTTATCGTACCATTCGTGCAGGCGCATGTCTCAATGGCACGCATCACGGTTGTCCCGACTGCACAAACGTTCCGATTCATTTCTTTCGCACGGTTCACAATATCAGCCGTATCAGGAGTCACCAGCATCTGTTCAGAATCCATCTTGTTTTTTGTCAAATCTTCCACATCAATGTCACGATAGTTGCATAGTCCTGCATGTAACGTTAGAAAAGCAAAATTAACGCCTAATATTTCAAGTCGCTTCATCAATTCACGGCTAAAGTGTAAGCCTGCTGTAGGTGACACGACGGCACCTTCATTGCGTGCAAAAATAGTTTGGTAGCGATTAGCATCTTCCGGCTCTACGTTGCGTGGAATAAAGCGTGGCAGAGGCGTTTCCCCCAATGCGTAGAGTGTTTTGCGGAATTCTTCATATTCACCATCATACAGAAAACGAACAGTGCGCCCCCGTGATGTCGTATTGTCGATTACTTCGGCCACTAATTCATTGTTTTGCCCAAAATAGAGTTTGTTGCCTACACGTATTTTGCGAGCAGGATCGACCAACACGTCCCACATACGAAGGTTATGATTCAACTCGCGAAGTAAAAAAACTTCAATTTTAGCATCTGAATTGTCTTTGGTACCATATAACCGAGCAGGAAAGACTCGTGTGTCGTTAAAGACAAATACATCTTGGTCATTGAAATAAGCAAGGATGTCTGTAAAATAGCGATGTTCAATTTCCCCTGTTTTTCGGTGGAGAACAAGAAGGCGAGATTCGTCTCTGTGTTTGGTTGGATAAAGAGCAATAAGTTCGTCGGGTAGTTTGAATTTGAACTGGGAAAGCTTCATAATATGAATAAGTTAGATAATAAAGAATCTCGCGATTATTAATTAAGCCTGTCAAAAAAAATAGTTAGCATCAAAAAAAATCAGATTACAAATAGGCAAATTGTGTGCAAAAGTACACTTTGCGGATAGGCAAAGTCAATAGATGGACGGTTAAATTACCGTAACATTTAATTGACAATGTAGTAAAACGTCGATTTATGGCTCCTTTTGTGGTAATTTAAGGAGTTGTTCGAATGCATCCAGTGTCATACATTGGTCAATGGTACAATCGCCAATACGAGTTCGCGTGAGCGCAGTGAGGTGCGCGCCACTGCTAAGCGCCTGGCCGATGTCACGGGCTAAAGCCCGAATGTAAGTTCCTTTGCTGCAAACAATGCGTAATTCTAAAATAGGTAATTGAAAAGAGAGAATTTCTAATTCGTCAATCACTAAGGTTTTGGAAGCCAGCGCTACCTCCGCTCCTTCGCGTGCATATTCGTAAGCTCTTTTCCCATCAACTTTTACGGCTGAATATACAGGTGGAATTTGTTCGATTGTCCCGATGAATTGTTGCAAACGTTCTTCAATCAATTCACGGGTGATGTGGTTCGTTGGGAATTCTTTATCAATTTGAGTTTCAAGATCAAATGATGGAGTTGTGGCTCCAAGAAAAAGCGTTGCCACATACTCTTTAGTTTGATATTGAAAGGACTCAATTCTCTTTGTGGCTCGCCCAGTACAATAAATCATTACACCGGTGGCCAATGGATCGAGCGTACCAGCATGTCCTACTTTTATTTTTTTAATTTTCAGCTGTTTACTTATCAGCCAACGCACTTTATTTACCAAACTAAAAGAAGTCCAGTGCAGGGGTTTGTCAAAATAAAGAACTTCTCCTTCGATAAAATCCATGTAAAAAGGGATCGAGCCCAAACAGCGTTGTTATTAAAAATCGACGTGAACATGCATTAATAGTAATACAATGATAATGAAGCCAAAAACGATGCGATAGTATCCGAAAAATTTGAATCCATGTTTAGTCAAGTAAGTAATAAATCCTTTGATAGCAAAAATGGCGACTACAAAACCGATGAAATTCCCTGCAGCAAGAACAATTAAGTTGTGATGAGTCAGAATTTCAGGAGTTTTTCGGTACGCATCCCATAAACTTACAACAAAAGCGCCTGCTAAAGTTGGCACTCCTAAGAAAAATGAAAATTCCGCAGCGGCTTTGCGGGTCAGTTTTTGTTGCATGCCGCCAATGATGGTTGCACCACTTCGGCTCAATCCCGGCAACACAACTGATAGGATTTGGTAAACCCCAATGATCCATGCTTTTTTGTATGGAATTTCTTCTTCTTTTTCAATGGTCGAATTCTTAAACCATTTGTCAACAAACAAAAGAACGAACCCACCGACAAACATTGTTAAAGCCACGATCAAAGGTGTTTGTATCGCATTGTCGATGTAACTTTTCAGCAAAAGGCCTACCACAGCAGAAGGGATTAAGGCATAAAAAAGTTTTAGATAAAAATGCCAACTTTTGAAATCAATAAACTTCCGCCAATAAACCACAATGACTGACAAAATAGTCCCAAACTGAATGTTTTCAATAAACAATTTAGTGAAGTCATTTCGTTCGATGCCCATAAAAGCTGCGGCCAATGCCATGTGACCAGTCGATGAAACGGGGAGAAACTCGGTAAGCCCTTCAATGACAGATAAAACGAGTGTGTGTAACCAGGTCATTTCGTTTCCTCCTTTTTATTACGCCACATGATAGCTACGAACATAAATAAAAACCCGAATAATGAGATCATCGGGCCAACAGTAATGCGGCGTGTACTGAAAATATGAGGATTAAAGACCATACCTGATGTACTTCCTGTCATTAGCAAAAATCCCACAATGATCAACACGATGGAGATGCCTATCAATATCCAATTAATTTTGCCAAGGGCAAAGTCTCGTTGATTTTGAATACCTTCTTTTACATCCGTAGTGGCGTTCTTTTTCATTTGAAGCTGGTTTAATGTGTAAAATATTTTTTCTAAATGAAATACATATCGTTGGTTTGCATTCGTATATAGCGGTTCACTGCAAAAAGAGCAGCCAGAAAACTAATGAATAATCCAAATAAAATGACTACTCCGCTTACCATTAATGTTATACGAATGTGATACAGATCAAAATTGGTGCCTAAGGCAATTTGAACGTAGTAAACTGAAATCCCCAGTAAAATTAAAGCAATGACAGCGGCAATAAGCCCGCTCCATAAATACCGCCATACGAAAGCGCGACGAATAAACCATGCCCGAGCGCCAACTAAACGCATTGTATTGATAACAAATCGTTTGGAATAAATACTGAGACGTATGGTGTTGTTTAACAAAACAATAGAAATGAAAATCAGAATCGCCGCAATGCCTATCAAAAAATAGCCTGTTTTTTTAAGATTATCATTTACTAAACGAATAATATCCTTTTGGTAAATAACTTGTTTCACACCGGCATACTGTTTGAGGTTCTTTTCAATATGCGATACGCTGTCTGTATTAGCATAAGCGGAAGTGAGTTTCACTTCAAACGATGCTAACAGCGGATTATAGCCCAAGAAGTCGGCAGGATTCTCTCCCAAGTCACGGATGTGATCTTTGAGCGCTTGTTCTTTGCTAATGTAATCATACGATTTGACGCCAGGTGTTGCTTGAAGAAGACGTTGTATTATTTGCAATTTGGCTGGTGGAATACTGTCCTGCAGCACAACAGACATGTTCACATTCTCTTTCACGTAATTAGACATTTCATTGCCGATAATCATCAATAATGAGATGAGACCAATCAAAAATAGAACGAATGCAATGCTTATCGTTGATATAAGATGCATATTAAAAAATAGCCTTTTCTGCCTTTTTTGACGATATGACATGGGCTTCTATTTACGTTTATCAGATTTGTAAATCTTGCAAAGTGCCTATACGTGGCACATCTCTCTTTTTGTTTGCAAAGATAACGTTTTCTGCCGGTTGTTTACTTATTGGATACTTGAATCATTTTTTGATGTCTTCTTGTTTTTCCGGTACTTTCTATATAATAAAAAGAATCCAACCAAAACGAAGATAATTAACAAAAAGGATGCTATCAACGATAAAGTTTTTCCGAGCGAATATGATGTCGGATCAAATCGGAAAGTCACCTGATATTGCCCTGGTTTTAAGACAATTGCCCTCAGCAAATAATTTGCTTCAAAGAAAGGAGCTTGTTCTCCGTTTATGAAAGCATGCCACCCTTTAGGGTAGTAAATTTCAGAGAAGACTGCAATTTGTGGACTTTTCGAATTAAAGTCATAAATCAACTGGTTAGGTTCGTACTTTTGCAATATAATCGTTGCGGAAGTGTCGCTTCCAAATGAGGCTGGCAACGTTGCTGCAACAGCTTGAGTAACCACAGCTTCGTGTTTTGTGTCAATTTGGCCAATTTTTTGTAGTGCCATGGCTTGTGTCGCGACAGGAACAATTCTTTTAACCAACCATTGACTGCCGTTAGCATACGGATTCAGTACCGGAGGTGCCTGCGGGTCGTAGATGAGATATTTCATATCGAGCATGTTCAAAACGCCTTGTTTGGCTAAAGGCTGTTGAATGTCAGCAACTGATTTGGCTTGTTTGAAGGTACTGAAAATAGAATCTATTTCAGGGATCAGTTGTGCATCAATCACATCTTGGTACGAGCGTAATTTAGCTCCGTGATAACCACCGATACTTTTATGAAAATAGGATGTGGAGGCATCATTAAATGGACTGACAGCTAAATTCAGCACCCTATAATATGAATGGTCTTGAAGAATATCTTTGTCGGCAACGCTCGGCTTAATGTCTGCAGCTGCAGTTTTTGATTCAAAATTACTGTCGTTTAAATAGCGTTTTGCTACCGGATACATGTCGATCAGAATAAGAAATCCTAAAACTAAATATAGTGGTAATGGTTTGATCTTTTTCTTGATAAAAAACCAAAGTGTGGCTGCTGCCAACACAATGAAGATGAGTGAACGAAACGCATCCGCTCGCAATAACGCTTCTCGGTCGATAGGCAGGGTATTTTGCAAAAAGGCATAGTCTCCTGTGAACTGGCTATCGGATGGCGAAATAAAATTGCCGGCAAGTGATGGAATGAGAGCAAACAGCAAACTTAGTCCACCAGTGATGCCCAATGCCCACGTAAAGGCTTTTTTCAACTTTTGAGGATTAATGTCTCCTTTCACTATACGTTGCACTGCCAATATAGCCATAATGGGCATGGTGTACCCTGCGATAACTAAAATCATCGCAACCGTTCTGAATTTATTATAAAGAGGTACATAATTGATGAAAAAGTCGGTCACTAACCCAAAGTTCTTTCCCCAAGCCAATATAACTGACAAAACAGTAGCTGCCAGCAACCACCATTTATAGCGCCCTTCTACTAAAAATAGTCCCAGAATAAAGAGAAAACATACAATTGCTCCTAAATAAACTGGCCCAGATGTCATTGGTTGACTTCCCCAATAGAGCGGCCATTTTTGCGTGCTCATAATTTGAGATGTGTTAGCTCCAAGTGCATCGAGTTTTTTCCCTGTGGCAGAATTTTCAGTCAGCGTTCCGTCACTGGCCCCTCCTCTAAAATCTGGAATGAGCAAGGTAAGAGTCTCTCCGATGCCGTAACTCCATTGGGTGATATAGTCTTTATCTAATCCTCCTTTGGCTGCTTCCGTACCTTGTGTGGCAGCAGAGCTTTGACCGCGCATGGAATATTTTCCATATTCAGACGTCGTGATAAGCGTAGTGGCGTTTATGCCGACAGCCAATACAAGACTAATTGAGAGAGCTCCCATTGTTTTCAAAAAGTCAGTATATTGTTTGTATTTAATGCTGTAAATCAGTTCCGAAATGCCGAAAATCAGGATGATCATTAACACGTAATAAACAATTTGGAAATGCCCTGCCTTAATACCCAACGCTAAAAATATGGAGGTAAGAATGGCTCCCAGCCATCGTCGATCTCGAAATGCCATCACTACACTTCCAATCACAGGTGCCATGTAAGCGATAGTTATGGCTTGGCTACTGTGCCCTGCTGCAACAATGATGAAATTGAACGAGGCAAATGAGAACGCAATGGAACCAACAATGCTTAGCCATGGATTAATTCTCAGAGATAACATTAAAATGTAAAATC
>JAJZHJ010000024.1 GCA_021804525.1 Bacteroidota bacterium
TTCATGTGAATTTCGTTGAAGAAATGGTCGCGTCCTTCAGGTATTTTTAGCAAATGGCCTAATTCAACGTTTTCACGCGGAATCATTCCGGTTACTAAAACCACTAAATCGGCATCTGTTTCGATGATTTTTCCTGCAGTCAGAATATCCTTTACTTTGACATACGTCTTGTTGTGTTTCCGTTCCACTTGAGGAATGCTGTCGAGTGTAAATTGCAAGAAAACATCTCCTTGTTGGGAAGCTTGCCCGTAAATCAATTCTGCTTTCCCATACGTGCGAATACCACGGTTGAAGTGATAGTTCAGAACATCTTTGTATTTGTTCTTCACCATAACTCCTGTATGTGTGGCTGATGTACAGCAATAACGTGAGCAATATTTGTTTTTGCCTTCATCATCGTCCTGGCGACTACCAACGCAATAGATGTAGGCAATTTTCTTTACTTTTTTATCATTGAAAACTAATTCGTTATCGTTCAATTCAATCAAACGCTTGAACTGAGGTAAGGTTATGACGTTGTCAATTTCTCCATAACCATATTCACCTTTAGCAGGTTCATACGGATCAAATCCGGTATTGGCAACAAATCCTCCAATGTGTAACGTAAGAATTTCTTCTTTTGAGGAAGCAGGTTGAAATGCAGAATTGATTTTTTGACAAGCTCCGCATTGATTACAAAGGGCTTTATCAATAGCCGGTTGTTGCGGGTATTGTCCTTTTTGCGGGGTTAAAATGGCTGTCCGTTGAGTCAATCCGAAATTAAATTCATCCGCTGTTGAAACAGGACATGCTTTTACTGCCTTTTGAATTTCATCTGTGGTTACGTTTCCGTCAAATCCTCGGGGATGAATTTTTACTTTGATGTCGAAATTTCCTACACTTCCTTTCTTTTCAATCAGTTCAGCCCCTGTAAACAATTTAATATTGCTACGTTTTTGAATCTCATTAAATAATCCGGACGTTAAGACATCTCCACGATCATTGGTGGGAGCAACAGAACCCCATTGAGCCGTACGCCCACCCACAAAAAATGACTTTTCGATCAAGTACACTTCTGTTCCCATATCAGCCAATCCAAGTGCTGTACGCATGCCGCCAACACCGGCTCCAATCACAGCAACGGCATTGGTTGTGGCAATTTTCATCGAAGTCAGCGCTTCCGATTCTTTAGCTCGGGCAATACCGGCTTTTACCAATTGAATGGCTTTTTCGGTTGCTCCGGCAGGATTGTCAGAGTGTGCCCATGAGTCTTGTTCGCGTATGTTTACTTGAACATAGTTGTAAGGATTCAATCCACCCCGTTGAGCAACGCCACGAAATGTATTCAAATGAAGTTTGGGCGAGCATGAAGCAACGACCATAGCATCCAATCCTTGCGTTTTAATGTCTTCTTCCATCATCTTTTGGGAAGAATCGGCACAAGCAAAAAGCGTATTCTTTACCAAAAAAACGTCAGCTTCGTCTCTGACAGCATCTTTGACCTTTTCTATATCAACATAATCGGATATGTTGCCTCCGCAGTGGCACACATAAACACCTATCTTTTTCTTCATGACAATCGTTTTAAGTAGCTTGACGTTTCGGTAGCTGCAGCACCTGCCGACATGATTGTGTCAGGTATATCCATTGGTCCTGTTGCCGTACCTGCAACAAATACTCCTTCTAGGGAAGTTTGCGCAGGGCTTTGAAGCATGTTCGGTTGTTGAATGTAATTAATCGGGTCTAATTCTAATTTTTCGCCTTTAAATACTTTTGTAATAGCAGGATTAGCTAATAAACCAACAGAAAGAACCACCATATCATGTTCTTTTTCAGTCACTTTTCCGGTAAGAATATCTTCAAAACGTAAAATCAGATTCCCGTTCTCTTTTTCCGTGATCTTTCCGATTTTTCCTTTCACGTAGTTTGCACCCATGTCCTTGGCCTGAAGATAAAACTCGTTATACCCTTTTCCAAAAGCGCGTATATTAATGTAGTAAAGTGAAATGTCGGCCATTGGTAAAGCTCCCATCAACAACTGAGCTTGCTTGGTGGAGTACATACAGCAAACTTGTGAACAGATCGGGTTGCCAACGGTATGGTCGCGCGAACCTGTGCAAAAAACATAAGCAATCTTGTCAGGGATTTTTCCGTCGGATGGACGTAATACGTTGTTGAAAGGGCGTGTTGGCGCTAACTCACGTTCCATTTGCATGGAAGTAATAACGTTTTTGTAACGTCCATAGCCGTACCGTTCAATGGAGATCGGATCGAATAGTTTGAATCCTGTAGCTACAATTACTGATTTAGCTGTGATTTGAAGCTGTTGCTCTTTTTGTGTGAAGTCAATACAATTTGATGGGCATGCTTTTTCGCATGCACCACAAAGCATACAGTTTTCAATATCAATCAAAGCAATGCGTGGATTCGCAATGTTGAATGGAATATATATCGCTTTCCGGGCTGTCAGATTAAATTGAAACTGATCTTTGGTGATCACAGGACAAACATTTTCGCATTCCTGACATCCGGTGCAATCTTTTTCAACCACGTAACGGGGTTTCTTGTTCAGTTGAACCGAGAAATGACGATCAGCATTGCGCTGAATGGTTTCAACCTCAGTCAATGTGTGGATGGTGATGTTCGGATGTCTCGCTGTTTCCGATACTTTCGGGGTGGTGATACAAGCGGCACAATCGAGCGTTGGAAATACTTTGCTGAGGAGAATCATTTTCCCGCCGATGGAAGGTTCCTTTTCTACTAACAGAACCTTATATCCCATATCACCCAGTTTGAGTGCCGATTCTGCTCCTGCAATACCGGCTCCAATAACCATAACGTCAAATTGCGTTTCGTCTAAGCAGGTTGCGGCAGCATTCTGGTTATCTGTCATAATTAATTATCTTTTTTGGCAAGTTCCTTCGTGAAGTTATTAATATGCGCAACAAAAGCATCGGCGCACACCGAACAGAGGGCAGCCATTTTTAATTGCGATGGTTTTAGCCCTTTTTGTCTCATCATATCATGCGTAACAGAAATGATGGCTGAGGTTTTTTCAACGCATGATTCCCCGTATGGACAATCCGTGCCGTCGGCAGCAATAAAAACGCCGTCGAATCCTTTCTCATAAGCTTGCATGATCCATCTCGGTTTTATGCCGCTTGAACAAGGAACGCTAATGGTATAAACTGTATTGGGGTAGTGTTTTTTTAACAATCCCGCGAGGTCTATCGCGGGATCAGAAATTTTTTCCGTCGAAAAAACCAAAATCTTTGGTTTAGTGCTCATACGTTATTTTTTTAGAAATAGACGAAACATGCCATCTTCATCAATCGAACCAAGATATTCGTAATTTTGTTTTTTTGACCATTTTGGAATGTCACTCTTGGTGCCTTCGTCGGCTGAAAGGATTTCCATGATTTGACCCGGTTGAATGTCACCAATTGCTTTTTTTGCTGCCAAAAGTGGACCAGGACAAGCTGTTCCGCGTGCATCCACTACTTTGTCACTTTTCAATCCTTTTAATTCTTCTACTGTCATAATAATATCTCCTTGATTTTTAAATAAATAATTGTATTTTGCTTTCTTGTGCATCCGAAAGATACGTTCCTACTCCAACATACGACAAATGAGGATAATCGATCATCTCTTCTTTTTTGAATCCCATCAAATCCATGCTCATTTGACAAATCGCAATTTCGACACCTAATTCTCCGGCAACTTCGATTAATGATTCTAACGATGATACATTTTTCTTCTTCATCACTGATTTGAGCATTTCGGTTCCCATACCTCCCATATTGAGTTTTGAAAGTTTGGCTTGAGTGCTTCCTTTAGGTAACATCCAACCTAACATATTTGACATAAAGTCTTTGCCTTTGCCTGATTTGTTTTTTGCGCGTAAGATGGGAGTCCCCCAAAATGTAAAAAACATTTTCACTTCTGAATCCATGGCACGAGCTCCCGTTGCAATAATGAAAGCAGCGAGGACTTTATCTAAATCACCGGAAAAAACGATAATGGAAAGTTGATCTTTAGGTTGATTTTCTTGTAGTTCTTTTAGTTGAGCTTCAAGTTGTTTAACTTGCAATTCTAATTCATTTGCCATAATTGTATGTGTTTATATGTTGATATGTAGATTATTAATCAGGCTAATCGTACTCATATTCAGCATGATTGCCGTATAAATTATCCTAACAGTTTATGGCAACAAAAGTATTCTCATTTAATCGTTTAGGAAAAGAATAAATGTGAGATTTAATAACGATATTTGTGATATGTATCACATAGCCACGGTGAGCATGTTTAGTCACACGTAAAACAGAATCTGCAATGCAAAAAACGCTTTGCCAAAGTTGTATCTTACAGTCGGATGCCGCTATTAAATTGATAAAAAATCAATTGAATGAATTAACCGATCATTGCTCCCGAGTTGAATTTAAACCTGGAGAGATCATTTTCAAAGAGAATGCGATTTCCACAAACGTGGTTTACATACAACGTGGTTTAGTGAAAATTCATACCGATAATTTTTCCAAAGATCGTATTCTACGTTTAACAAAAGCTCCTTCTTATTTATGTTTGCCGGGTGTTCTGGGTGATTCCATCAATCGATTTTCGGCCACGACCATTGAACCCACCTTAGCTTGTTTCATTGATATTCACGTTTTTAAAAAATTCATTTTAGAAAATGGCGACTTTGCCTATCAAATTATCTTAGCTCTAAGCCAAAACGAAATCAAGAGCTTTCAGGTTTCTCTTAATTTGGCTCAAAAACAGGCTAACGGAAGAGTGGCTGATGCTTTGCTCTATTTTGCACGTGAAATATACAACTCTCAGGCATTTATGCTTCCTTTTTCGCGACAAGAATTGGGTGATTGGATGGGCATTTCGCGCGAAAGTGTCAGTCGCATCTTAGGTGAATTTCATTCGGCGCACATCATTTACCAGAATGGAAAAGAAATTACCATCCTAAATGAAGAATTGCTGGAGCAAATCAGTCAAAAAGGATAGCAATAAAAAGGGGGAAGGTTACACATTACCTTCCCCCTGGCTCATATCTATAAACACAACTTCCGCAAAAAACCCTGTTACTTTCTTACTTTGTATTTTAGGCTGCCATTAGGACAAGCTGCAACACATTGAAGACATTTCGAACAGGTATAACTATTGCCCGGATTTATCTTATCTGTCTTGTAAAGACTGTATTTGGCCGGTTCCATCGCCACAATGTAGCATTTCTTGTCGCATAGTCCACAGTTTTTGCAACTATCCGTTTTTAGTTTAATGTGAAAGATCGACATTCGGTTAAGCCATCCTGAAATCCATGCAATGGGGCATCCGATCTTATGGTATTGATACATTTGTCGTACTTTGGTATCAGGGCTGAAGCTCATGAGCATTTCCATGATTAATCCCATCGGACAAACCCAACGGCAGAACACTTTTCCAAAAATGACTCCCAACAAGACTCCTCCACCCAAAACATACCACAACGAAACGTGATAGGTTGATACGGCAAAATAGAGAGCAGCACCCAATACAATGAGGATGTAAAAGCGTTTATTAATCAGGGTTTTCGTAACTTTATTCATGAAATGTGATGCGTGTTACTGCACTTTTGCAATTTCCTTCAATACATAATCCTTCTGTTTTACACCCACAATGCGGTTCATTTCTTTCCCGTCTTTGAATAAAATCATGGTCGGGATGCTTCTCACTTTGTACTTTGTGGCTGTACCCTGATTTTGTTCCACATTGAGCTTCGCAATGGTTACATTACCGGTGGCATGTTCTGCCACGTCGTTCAGGATCGGAGCCATCATTTTGCAAGGCATGCACCACGAAGCCCAAAAGTCAACCAACACAACACCGTTTTTAATTTGTTGCGCAAATGTTTTGTCGGACAAAGTTTTAATTTTAGCACTATTAGGAACATCCGGTGCTTTTCTCATTTTCTGGGTCGTGTAAAATCCGTATCCAAATACCACAACGAGAATAACACCTAATACGATGAAAAATATAGTCATGACAATCCGTTTATAAATTAATTACTTGTTTGTCTGTTTCTTGCGATGCAGGTAGTTGGATGCCGCCAAAGCAGCTACTGTACCTTCGCCCACAGACGTGGTTACTTGTCGGTATCGTTTTGCAATGCAATCGCCGGCAGCAAAAACACCTGGAAGATTTGTTTCCAAATCACTGTTTACGACAATTTCGCCCCATTCATTAAGCGTAACAACGTCTTTCAAACTCTCTGTGTTTGCAACATACCCAATGAAAATGAATACACCATCGGTCTTGAAAGGTGTGATCGCGTTGGTTTTCAAATTGAGAACATCTACACGCTCCAGATTCTCTTCACCATAAAATGCCGCGATGGTCGATTCCATGATAAAGTGTATCTTCGGATGGTTTTTTGCTTCTTCGATAGCATGTTCAAATGCTTGAAAGTGATCGAACTGATGAACGATGGTAACTTTAGTTGCGTATTTGGTGAGCGATACTGCTTCTTCGAGAGCAGAGTTTCCACCTCCGACAACTACAATCTCTTTATCCGTAAAGAAATCGCCATCGCACGTAGCACAATACGAAATGCCACGTCCTTTGAATTTTGCTTCGCCGGGGACTCCCAATGTGCGTGGTCTTCCGCCGGGAGTCAATATGACGGCATCACTGCTGAAGGTTTGTCCATCAGTAAGGGTGATTGTTTTAGTATCACCTTCAATATCCATCGAGGCAATGTTGATATTGGAAACTAGGTCACATCCAAAACTTTTAGCCTGTTTCTTCATGATGTTTGCCAACTGAAACCCGTTGATGCTTTCCACGCCCGGATAGTTTGCAATTTCATGCGTAAGAATCATTTGGCCACCAATGGTTCCTTCGTTCAGAATAAGCGTTTTCACGCGTGCCCTCGACAAATAAATACCTGCTGTCAGTCCGGCAGGGCCACCACCGACAACAATGGCATCATACTGTTTTGTTTCGTTCATCGTTTCTTATTTTGCAGGCGCTCCGAATTCAGCATCTAAAATCGTTGTGACTTGTTGTTTGTTTTGAATACTTGAGGTGGCTTTTACCACTTTCCCATTCTTGTAATAAATGGTGAAAGGAATACCCATAAAGCCTCTAACTTCAGGTAAACGACGAATCACCACAGCTTCGGGATTGTCAAATTCCATATCGAAAAATTGTACGTGCTTGTAGGTGTCTTCGAGTTCTTCGGCAATGCCATAAACAGGAATACACATGGGTCCCATGCGGCCACAGATAACCATGACGTTTTCGTTTTCGCTAATAATTTTTTCAAGCTGAGCGCCTGATTCAACGTGTTTTAAATTTGTGTACAACATAAAATTGAAATACTAAATTGGTTTTGTTTATTTGGTTATTTGAATTTCGTAAGTCAAAGTCATCGCTTTGCGATAGGCTTCTGAAACTCCGCAATATTTCTCTTGCGAAAGATCGACTGCTTTCTTTGCCTTTTCAGGATCAATGTCTTTCCCTTTCAGTTTGTAAATGATGTGCATGGCCGTGTAATGTTTGGGATGCTCTTCCGTAATATCGGCAATGATTTCGATATCGAACGACTCGATTTCGATGCGCATCTTTTTCAAGATGGAGACAACATCCATTCCCGTACAACCTGCCAACGAAGCAAGCATTAATTCTTTAGGACGTGGGCCGCTATCTTCGCCTCCAACAGCAGGCAACGCATCCATCACTACATGGTGCCCGCTTACTAATGCATCAAATTGCATGTTACCTTTCCAGGTGGTTGTGAGTGATTGTTTCATGAGTGTTTATTTTATTTTGTGTAGCTGTTATGGAATTGAGCCAAACCAGCGTTCTCTTTTGAAATGAATTCAGTGTTGGTCTGCTCTGCTTCCTGCTGCAAAGATAGACACCGAACAGCCCGAAACAAAGGATTTGCCCTACTGATGTTTTAACCGCACAATTGAGATAGCTCAATGATTTTATTGATTTATGCCTATCTTTGTGTCTCTTTTGAAACGAGAATGATCCAGATATTCATCATTCAAAATGAATATGTTAGCAATCATTTCAATTTGTACAAGATTGTAAATTGTGTTCGAAAAAAGAGTGTTTTCAACTTTGAATGGAGACTCTGCTTTAGCGGAGCCATTATGAAAAAATTGTAATCAAATGAAACCATTAATAGAAACTGATCAGGAATTTATTTGCGATATACAAGCCCCGTGTTTTCAAATGCTTTCGGAAGAAGAAGCGGCATTAATTCGCGCCAGTAAAACGCAAGTCATGTTTCGCAAAGGCGAGAACCTGACAAAGCAAGGAACGTTTGCATCATATGTTTTGTTCATCATGAGCGGATTGGTGAAACAGTATGTCGAAGGAGACAGTACTCATAACTACAACCTGCAACTCGTACAACCCAATGAATTTCTTGGATTATCTGCCGTGTTTGGAGAGGCCATCTATCCTTATTCGGCTACGGCTTTAATGGAAACTCAGGTTTTTCTCATCGAGAAAGAAGCTCTCAGCAAAGTAGTACAACAAAACGGCATGTTTGCTTACACCATTATTAAACGTTATTGCGAACAAAATACCCGTTTCTACAGTGTGGTACGCAATTTGATTTACAAACAGATGAACGGCCACATGGCCGATGCATTGCTTTACTTATCGTCCGAAAATTTTGCCGGATTGGAAGTAACTGCACTCCTTACGCGCAAAGAGATTGCCGATTTTGCCGGCATTTCGACCGAAAGTGCCGTGAAGATCTTGAAAAGTTTTGAAAAAGAAGGTATTATTGCTCTGACCGATAAAATTGTCTCCATTCTTCATCGTGATCGGCTGGAGGAGATCAGTAAACACGGTTGATTAAACCTTGTTTCCTTTTCTTCTTAATTTTCTGATTATTGACGTAGTCTGAGGCGTTTTTTATTTTGTTACTTCATCAAAATGCTCTATTGCCCAGTCGATTAGCATTTGTATGGCAGGTATCAAATTCTTCCCTGTTATGCTGAGCGAATATTCCACGCGGGGAGGAATCTCGGCATAGGCTTCCCGTATGATCAGATGATCTTCTTCCAAATGTTTTAATGTAACCGAAAGCATTTTCTGCGATATATCGGGAATAGCATTCTTAATCTCATTATATCGCATTTTTCCATTCTTATCGATTTGTCGTAAGGTCAGTAGCGACCATTTATCGCTGAATCTGCTCAAAACATTCCTGACCGGACAGGAAGGATATCTCAAATCAAGTTCTTTCATGCGTAAATATTTTTTTTGTTTAAGGACGTATGGAACTCGTCCCGATGTTCGGGACGAGTTTCACCTCTTTATCTTTTATCGGCTTCAAAAGTACAAAATATCTCCAAAAGAGAGTAATGTTCGTGTGAGGCCGTAACGCCTTATTTAAAATCATTAATTACCACAAAAAATATTGTATGATAACTTATTGATAAAGAGTTTTTCTAACCTAAATGGTGCGTTACTAACCATGTTGCAAAATGGGTGCGGGTACTCTATTTTTGTACTGTCTTTAGTGGCAAACAAAAGATATTCCTTTTATATAAGCTATAACTTTGTATTGTTGGAGAGACGTTAA
>JAJZHJ010000025.1 GCA_021804525.1 Bacteroidota bacterium
GTATGATTAATGAGTAGCATATGATGATGGGTTTCATTTTCTGCTATCAATAGCGGGAATGTGACGCTTGTCTGCAAGTCCTTCAGGTGAATTATTCGTGTGTTCGTTTTACTAACTCAGTTCTCTGTCGTTAATCCTGAAAATCAGTCGTGCACTATTTGTTATATCAAAGAGAAATAACTATCTTTGCATCGATTTTATTGTTGGAATGTTTGTGCAACTTCACAATAAAATTGATTTAAGCAATTGATAACGTGAGCTTTCTATTGAACAAGGCAATCGTTTTCTGCTTAAATTCAAGAGGATGATAGTTTTACACGATTTACTACGGCAGTAGTGCTTGGGAAACCCTTTTGAAGTCCTTTCAATGGGTTTTTTTTATTTTTGTTTGGTTCGCAATACAACGTGAGCTAACAGTGTGTATATCAAGAAAAAATGTGTATCTTTGAGGCCTGTTTTATTAAATAGCACATCCGATGATCGAGCAGCACGTAATATATGATTTAGTAGCATCTTATCTTGTCCATACAGAAATTTTCATTGTTGAAGTGAGAGTTGCTTCTAATAATCGTATTGAGATTGATATTGATTCAAAAAAAGGAGTGACCATTGACGAATGTGCGCAGTTGAGTCAATTCATTGAATCAAAGTTAGATCGTGAGGAAGAAGATTTTGAGTTAGAAGTAGGATCGGCTGGCTTGAGTGCTCCTTTCAAAGTGCTTCAACAATATGAAAAATATCTTGGTGACGAGGTGGAAGTGATCACCAAAAAGGGAGAGAAATTCAGTGGTGTGTTGAATAAAGTTGATTTGCAAGAATTTGAAATAACCATATTGGAGAAGGTAAAAGAGGAAGGTGCAAAACGCAAAAAAAACGTCGAACGCACGTTGCAGTTTACCTATGATGAAGTAAAAAAAACCAACTATCTAATTAGATTCAAATAGCTATGAGCAAAATGGAACCCATCAATTTCATTGATACCTTTGCAGAGTTTAAAGAGTTGAAGAATATCGACCGCCCAACGTTGATAAGCATTTTGGAAGAGTCATTCCGCGGCGCGCTTACCAAAATGTTTGGATCGGACGAAAATTTTGATGTGATTATTAATCCTGACAAGGGTGACTTTGAAATATGGCACAATCGAGAAGTGGTAGCCGATGATGAAGTAGAAGATCCTATCCGTCACATATCGTTAACAGAAGCAAAAAAAATCGATGTTGATTATGAGATTGGCGAAACTGTTGCCGATGCTGTTGATTTCCTTGGATTTGGACGTCGTGCGATCTTGACACTGAGACAAACGCTTTCTTCTAAAATATTGGAACTTCAAAAGGACTATCTTTTCAACAAGTACAAAGATCGTATTGGCCAAATTGTCAGTGGTGAAGTGTACCAAATGTGGAAAAAAGAGATTTTGCTTTTGGATGATGAAGGCAATGAATTGTTATTGCCTAAACCAGAACAAATACCGGCAGATTTTTATCGTAAAGGAGATTCTGTCCGTTCGGTTGTGTTGAAAGTTGAAAGTCGGAATGGGAATCCCAAAATTATTGTTTCGCGTACATCACCCATGTTTTTGCAACGCCTTTTTGAGTTGGAAGTTCCTGAAATTCATGATGGGTTAATCACTATTCGGAAAATTGCCCGCATCCCTGGCGAAAGAGCGAAAGTGGCTGTAGAAACATATGACGAGCGCATTGACCCTGTCGGGGCGTGCGTTGGTGTTAAAGGTGCTCGTATTCATGGTATTGTAAGAGAGTTGCGAAACGAAAACATTGATGTTATCAATTATACGAACAATATTTCGTTGTTCATTGCACGTTCGCTCAGTCCGGCCAAAATTTCTTCCATTCAGTTGGATGAAGAAAATCATAAAGCAGACGTATATTTAAAACCCGAAGAGATATCGATGGCGATTGGCAAAAGTGGGATGAACATTCGTCTGGCTTCCATGTTAACCGAATACACCATTGATGTGTTCCGCGATATTGATGAGGCTGATGATGAGGATATTTATTTGGACGAATTTAACGATGAGATTGAACAATGGGTAATCGATATTTTGAAATCGATTGGTTGCGATACTGCTAAAAGTGTGATGGCTATTCCTCGTGAAGAATTGATTCAGCGAAGCGACTTGGAAGAGGAGACAGTCGATGATGTGTTACGGGTGATAAAAGCAGAATTTGAAGAATAGGATTATATTCATTCTTGTTTAGTGCCTTTTTTTGAATCTCTTCATCGTGACGATGAAGTGTGGTTAAGATGGTTCGTTTTTTCAAAACAAAATTATTACTATGTCGAGTATCAGGTTAAGTAAAGTCGTGAAAGATTTAAACGTTGGACTTTCTACAGCTGTCGATTTTTTGCGTAAGAAGGGGCATGTAGTTGATTCAAATCCGAATAATAAAATTTCGGATGATGAATATGCTTTGCTTGTGAAGGAATTTAGCACAGATAAGGATCTTAAGCAATTATCAGAACGGGAAACACAAATGCGCATGGAAAAAGAAAGAACTCATACCCATGCTCCTGTAGGAATATCTACTTCTTCTATACCCGAACCTTCTCCAAAAGATCACCTAGTCGAAAAACAACATGAGAATCTTACTGATGTAAATAAAGAAATTTTGCATGCAGAGCCTGTTCATCCAACAGAGAATATTATTGCACCTGAAATTGAAGAATTGAAGATTGAAATTGCAGAGGAGTTACTTCCGCACCTCAAAACAGTGGGGAAAATCGATTTAGATAACCTCAACAAACCGATTCCACCCAAAGAAGAAATTAAACCGGAGCCTGTGCCTGAAGAGCCGACATTTGCGGAACCTATTCAGGTGGAAGAAGAGCCAGAACCAGAACAATAAGTTCCCATCCCCGAAGTGATTCATTCTATTGAACCACCTACTGAAGAAGTTTCTGTTGAAGAACCGATTAATGTTGCTGTGGAATCACCACAGCCAATAGTTGAAGAAAAAGTGTTGATTGAAAAGGAGCCGGAATTGGAACCAGAGTCAGAACTTCAAGTCATAGAAAAAGAAGAAGTCGCACAAGAGAGACCGGAAGCGGAGATTTTCCAACTTCGTTCCAATATCATTGAACAGAACATCAAAGTTGTTGATAAAATTGATCTGGATGCCCTTAATCAACAAACACGTCCAAAGAAAAAATCAAAAGATGAGAAGCGAAGGGAACGCGAAGAAAAAGAACGCACTCAACGTGAGCAACAAGCCGCAAGCCAACGTATTGTGTCAAACGATACCCCGCCTGCTCCTAACAAGCCAAGCACTCCTATAAAAGTTGTTTTAGCGGAAGATAAAAAGAAAGAAAAACGGAAACGCATTCATAAAGAAAAAGTGACCATGGACAGACCGAGTCCAACAGTTACTAACCAACAAAAACCTGCAGATCATAATAGGGCAAAGAGTGGTGATGGTACATTCATAAAACGACCTTTCAAACCTGAAGTCAACGAAACTGACGTTCAAAAACAGATTAAGGAAACATTAGCGCGGCTTACTCAGAAAAAGACAAAGGGATCCAAGTATCGCAAGGAACGAAGAGACTCTAATGTGGCTCGTCAGATGGAGCGTGCTGAGAGAGACAAAGGAAATGAGAAAATGCTGCAATTGACCGAATTTGTGACTGTGGCTGAGTTAGCTAACATGATGAATGTTCCCGTTACGAATGTAATTGCCACTTGCATGAACCTTGGGGTGATGGTTTCCATCAATCAGCGGTTAGATGCAGAAACAATCAATATTGTAGCCGACGAATTTGGATATGCAACAGAATATGTAAGTTCGGAAGTGATAGATGCTATTTCGCAAGATGTTGAAGAAGAGAATGAAACAGATCGAATTTCACGACCTCCAATTGTGACTGTCATGGGGCACGTAGATCACGGAAAGACTTCTTTGCTTGATTATATCCGGAAAGCTAATGTGATTGCTGGTGAAGCAGGTGGAATCACACAGCACATCGGCGCTTATCACGTAACGTTAGAAGCTGGACGTAGAATCACTTTTTTGGATACTCCTGGTCACGAAGCGTTTACTGCAATGCGGGCTCGCGGAGCTGCTGTAACTGATATTGCTATTATTATTGTTGCAGCTGATGATAGTGTGATGCCACAAACTATTGAAGCTATCAACCATGCTTCGGCTGCCAATGTTCCCATTGTTTTTGCCATTAATAAAATAGACAAAACGGGAGCCAATCCTGAAAAAATCAAGGAAGCTCTTGCTAATTTGAATTATTTGGTCGAAGATTGGGGTGGAAAATACCAATCGCAAGAAATCTCAGCTAAAAAAGGTACCGGAGTAAAAGAATTGCTTGAAAAAGTATTACTCGAAGCCGATATGTTAGATTTGAAAGCTAACCCTAATAAGCGAGCAATCGGTTCCACTATTGAGTCGTCCTTGGATAAAGGGCGTGGATACGTCGCTACGGTATTAGTACAAGACGGAACGTTACATTTAGGCGATGTGGTGTTAGCCGGAACTCATTTTGGGAAAGTGAAAGCTATGTTTAATGAGAGAAATCAACGCGTTGTGAAAGCGGGACCTGCCGAACCAGTAATTATTCTGGGCCTTAACGGTGCACCTCAAGCCGGTGACAATTTCAATGGGATGGCTACAGAGCAAGAAGCCCGAGAAATTGCTACGAAGCGCGAACAATTGCAACGTGAACAAGGATTGCGTACCAGTCGCCATATTACGTTAGACGAGATTGGACGACGTATTGCTATAGGTAATTTTCAGGAATTGAATATTATCGTAAAAGGTGATGTGGATGGTTCTATTGAGGCATTGTCCGATTCATTGATTAAGCTATCGGGCGAAGAAATTCAGGTCAATGTGATTCATAAAGCGGTAGGACCAATTTCGGAGTCAGATGTTATGTTAGCGGCAGCTTCTAATGCAATTATTGTCGGCTTCCAGGTACGACCTTCAATGGCAGCACGTAAAATTGCAGAAAAAGAAGAAATTGACATTCGTTTGTATTCCATCATTTACAATGCCATTGAAGAAATTAAAGCCGCTATGGAAGGAATGCTTTCTCCTGAAATTAAAGAAGAAATTGTGGCTACAATTGAAGTACGAGATGTATTCAAAATCACAAAAGTAGGAAGCGTTGCCGGTTGTATGGTGAAAGAAGGAAAAATAAAGAGAGGCACCAAGATCCGACTGATCCGCGATGGCATCGTTGTATACACCGGAGAGCTTGGCTCATTGAAACGTTTCAAAGAAGATGTCAAGGAGGTGACGACAGGATATGAATGTGGGTTGAATATTGCAAATTACAATGACATAAAAATTGGTGATATTATTGAGGGATACGACGAGGTTGAAGTGAAAAAAACTCTTTGATTTCGTTGCGCATCATTTTATTAATGATTTCGTTCTTCAATAAACATGAAGGACGTTTTTCTTTTTTCGCGTTGCCTTCTTAGTAGTTTTTATGGATAAGCTCGATCTTTTTTTCTTGGTGTTGCTTGGTGTAGGATTCCTACGAGGATGGATGAAAGGTGCTATCATGCAGTTGGCAGCTTTGACCGCTATTGTACTGGGTGTTTATGGCGCATTGATGCTACATGAGCCGTTTTCCCATTTCTTAGAGCATTCCTTTCATTTTTCGGTACGTTTGGCTATTCCTTTAGCATTTCTGCTTCTTTTTATTGCCATCGGTTTTGGATTGTATATTATTGGGAAACTGCTGGCGACATTTTTCAAGGCCATTTCTTTATCTTGGATAGACAGGTTGCTGGGTGCTGTGGTGGGCTTGCTTAAAGTAGCTCTCGTTCTGGGAATCTTGTTGCAACTTTTTGCCTTTTTTGATTCCAAGCAAGCGGTGCATCCCGCGAAACCACATTCTATGCTTCGACAAACCCTGGAAGCTTTTCCTTCGCAGGTTTTACCATTTTTTCATCTCAACATCACAAAGGAATCTTTTTCACATTAAACCCTCCTTTTTGAAATGGCTAATCACCCTAAAAAATGTTATCTTTTGAGGCTTTCATCCCAAAAAGAAGTATCTTTGCAATGAAAAATGATTTTCACTCTAAAAACTACAGATATGGTAAGTTACAAGGAATTAGGATTAGTCAACACGAAAGAATTATTTAAGAAAGCATTTGAAGGGAAATATGCCATTCCTGCTTTTAATTTCAATAACTTAGAGCAAATTCAAGCAATCGTTTCAGCATGTGTTGAAGAACGTTCGCCGGTAATTTTACAAGTTTCGAGTGGCGCCAGAAAATATGCCAATCAAACTATGTTGCGTTATATGGCACAAGGTGCTGTGGAATATGCTAAAGAATTAGGCTATAACATTCCCATCGTGCTGCACTTGGATCATGGCGATTCTTTTGAGTTGTGTAAATCGTGTATCGAAATGGGCTTTTCATCGGTAATGATTGACGGATCACACTTATCTTATGACGAAAACGTTGCTTTGACTCGTAAAGTCGTTGAATATGCTCACGCTCATGATGTAACTGTTGAAGGTGAATTGGGCGTTTTGGCCGGCGTGGAAGATGAAGTTTCAGCTGAGCATCATACTTATACTCGTCCTGAAGAGGTAGAAGATTTCGTTAAGAAAACTGGCGTTGACTCGTTGGCCATTTCTATCGGAACATCTCACGGAGCAAATAAATTTAAACCAGAACAGTGCACGCGCAACGCTGAAGGCAGATTGGTTCCACCCCCATTGCGTTTCGATATTCTTGAAGAAGTTGAAAAACGTATTCCGGGATTTCCTATCGTACTCCACGGTTCGTCTTCTGTTCCTCAAGAAGATGTTGATACCATCAACAAGTTTGGTGGCGCATTGAAGGATGCTATCGGTATCCCTGAAGAAGAGCTACGTCATGCAGCTACTTCGGCTGTTTGCAAGATTAATATTGACTCAGATGCCCGTTTGGCCATGACAGCAGCGGTTCGCGAGGTATTCGTAACAAAGCCTGCTGAATTTGATCCACGTAAATATCTAGGTCCAGCCCGTGATCACATGAAAGCTTTGTACATTCATAAAGTGAAAAACGTGTTAGGAAGCGCCGGTAAAGCGTAAATGAATTTGATATTCCTCTTATCGTGAGAGGTGTATAGAAAGCTGTCTCCTTCAGACAGCTTTTTTTCTTTTAGAAAAGAGAGAAAGTCGCTATCTTTGTGAAAAATCATGGAAAGGTTGATATGTCTCTTCGTCTGACTTCTTCTTTTTTTGAACGCGATGCATGCACGGTTGCTCCCGAATTGTTGGGTAAAATTCTTGTGCGTAGGTTTGAGGATGGGAGCGAAATGCGAAGCATTATTATAGAAACGGAAGCCTATTTCGGAGAAGATGACAAAGCGTGCCACGCTAGTAAAGGACGTACCGCCCGTACAGAAGTGATGTATGCCGCTGGGGGTAAAGTGTATGTTTATTTCATTTATGGCATGTATTGGCTTCTTAATGTGGTGACAGGTTTCGAAGGACATCCGCAGGCAGTATTGATTCGTGGTGTCGACAATGCGGTGGGGCCGGGTAGAGTGGGTAAGTGGTTGCAATTAGATCGATCGTTTTATGGTGAAGATGTTACCATATCACAGCGTCTTTGGATTGAAGATAGTGATGTTTTGATAGAATATAACGTAACGCCACGCATTGGTGTGGAATACGCGGGCGAAGAATGGAGTTTGAAACCGTGGCGATATATTGCCAAGATGCCATAACTTTAGGGCTTTAAAAATGTGCAAATAATCATTCGATCCATATCGTTCGTGAAAATGGATCTATTGCTTTTTATTATGGATACAACAAGACAACAAAAAATTGGACGCATGTTGCAAAAGGAGCTGAGTGAGATATTCCTTGCTGAAGCTCGTGCGACAGGGCATGGCACGATTTTGACCGTGACAAATGTTCGTATAACACCGGATTTAAGCATTGCCCGTGTGTATTTAAGTATTTTCCCGAGCAATCAAAGCGAAGCAATATTGGAAAATATGAAGGGGAAGGCGAAATCTATTCGTTTTCAATTGGGTGCCAGAGTGCGCTATCAATTGCGTATTATTCCTGAATTAGTATTTTATATGGATGATTCTTTAGATTATATTGAAAATATCGACAATTTATTGAACAAGGAATAAACGATTTTTCTCCTGTTTTCTATGAACTTATCCCTTCGTATAGCGAGACGCTATCTTTTTGCTAAGAAATCACATAAAGCCATCAATGTCATTTCGGCTATTTCAGCCGCAGGTGTTATTGTTGGAACGATGGCGATAGTGGCAGTACTCTCGGTGTTTAATGGATTTGAGCATCTGATTGAACATCTCTTTAGCGCTTTCGATCCAGATCTGAAAATTGAATGCGTACAAGGTAAAGTGTTTAACGTTAAATCTGCGACATGGAATGATGTGCGTCATTTGCCTGGGATTGCTTATTTTGATGAAGTAGTGCAAGATAACGCGATGTTGCGTTACAAAGACCGTCAGATGCCAGCTACGGTGAAAGGAGTAGGTAGCAATTTTGAGAAAATGACATTGATTGATACGTTGTTAACTGATGGATCGTTTACATTGTATGATGGAGCTTTTCAGAACGGCGTGATGGGTGTGGGATTAGCCGGTGCATTGGGTACAGTAGCGAAAGCGCTTGATCCAGTGGTGATTTATGTACCAAAACGAACAGAACAGATCAATTTAGTGAACCCTGAAAGTAGTTTTAATCAGGCTGTGGTTTTTGTTTCGGGAACGTTTGCCGTGAAGCAAGCAGTATATGACGATAATTATTTCATTGTGTCATTGGAGCTTGCGCGTAAACTGTTTTCATACAACGATAGTTCGGCAACGTCGGTCGAAATCAAATTGAAGCCCTATGTTTCGGTTGAAAAGGCACAAACCAGCATTGAGAATATCTTGGGGCCATCATATCGTGTGCTCAATCGTTTTGAGCAACAAGGCGATTATTTCCGCATTATGAAGATCGAAAAATGGATAACCTACCTTATTTTGTCCTTCATTTTACTGATAGCAGTTTTCAATATAATCGGTTCGTTGACAATGCTGATTATTGACAAGAAAGATGATATTCTTACGTTACGCAATTTAGGTGCCGACAACGCGCTTATCCAGCGAATTTTTCTGCTTGAGGGATGGCTTATTTCGGTGATAGGAGCTTTTGTGGGAGTGATTTTCGGTACGATGTTAAGTTTTGGTCAGGAATATTTTGGCTGGCTAAAATTGCAAGGCTCAGGCTTCATCATTCAATCTTATCCGGTGTTTGTTCAATGGACAGACGTACTCCTTGTTTTTGCCACTGTGTTAGTTATGGGTTTTTTTGCCGCACTTTACCCTGTTTATTATTTGAAGAAAGATTTATTGAAGAAGAAGTAGCTTGTAGATTCAAGTTTAAAATACGACCTAATTGAGAAAGTGAATTAATATTTTCTTAGTTGGCTATTCATCAGAATATATATAAACTTCTTAATATCTGTAGATTATATCTACTTTTC
>JAJZHJ010000026.1 GCA_021804525.1 Bacteroidota bacterium
CTTTTCAAAGCCGATGCCATTCTCAATGTGAAAAATATAAAAAAATACGCAGCTAATATTGCAACGAATGTTCAGATCATTGAAATACACGATGGTATGCACGACCTGGTACTCTCTCCCAAGCCAGTACGCGATCATGTTTACCAAGAGCTTTTCACCTATTTATCAAATATATCACCAAAAAAATAACTTTTGTTTGATGCAAATTGCCAAACATCATGAAACGCAAATTTCATTTTTTCACGTTTATCTATCAATGGTGCATTTTCATACCGCTATTCGCAGTAAGTACCATTTTAACAGCACTAGCTACGATAATTCTAAGCTCTGTTTTTAAAGATAGCCAAATTGCGTATTGGCCTTCGCTTCAATGGTCCCGATTTGCATGTAAAGGAATGTTTATGAAGATTGAGGTGATTGGCAAAGACAAAATAGACCCAACACGATCCTATATTTTTGCAGCCAATCATCAAAGTGCGTACGACATTTTTCTGATTTATGGATGGTTGAATGTCCGATTTAAGTGGATTATGAAAAAAGAACTACGCAAAGTACCATTTGTTGGAGCTGCATGTGAGGCAGCAGGACATATTTTCATTGACAGAAGCAATACACTGTCAGCATTGAAAAGTATTGAAATTGCACAAAAAAAATTACAAAACGGAGCCTCTATTACTGTCTTTCCTGAAGGGACACGATCGAAAAACGGACAATTGGGAAAATTCAAACGAGGCGCATTTTCCATTGCCAGTTCCATCGGGCTTCCAATCGTTCCTTTAACCATCAAAGGGACCTTCGAAACGCTTCCAAAAGCAAGTTGCAACATTCATCCTGGCAAACTCACGTTGATCATTCATGATCCCATCCCCTACTCGAAAGAGCTTTTCGAAGATAATCAGCACGCGTTAATGGGCCAGGTACACACCATTATTGAACAAGGGCTGAATCATTAAGCAGTCCATAAGCATTTTTTGGGAGGTAAAAAAGTTAAGAACAACGAAGACACTTAATAAACGAGCAATGGAATTGCCGGAGCACAGAGGTCATTAGTACATTCTCAGATTACCTATTGCTTTGTAGTCACTTATTGACTCCTAAATTATCATTTTTCTACTTTGAACCACATAAAATACATACCACAAATTCCTGTTCTGTTCAATAAACGTTGCATGGCGTTTGTCGGATTGTGGCTTTGTATGGCTCCTTGTTACCTCTTTTCACATCCAAAAACAACGGCTAAAATCGCTCCAATCGATCAGGTTGCACTGTTTTTCAATGAAGGAGCTTATGGGCAGGCAGACTCACTGCTTTTAACGCTTGATGTTCATCAATTCGGATGGGAACAATGGAATAGGAGAGTTCAATTTGCATTAAAGCTAAAACAGCATCCTGCATCAGCAAAACCAGCTATTATGAAAGCGGTGAATATTGACGAAGATACTTACTGGCCATCCATTGCACCTGACAATCGATTATTTTCCGTTACCATTAGCCACCGTAACACAGATATACAGCAAGGCTCACAAGAAGATTTACAGTTTTACCATCGCGACTCCATTGGTAAATGGATCGTTAATCCATCATTAGCTCAAATGCTTAATACACCTTTCAACGAAGGCTCTGCCAGTTTCTCAACCGACGGACACTACCTTTTTTTTGTGGCTTCCGACCGTCGTGATGGATTGGGGAGTTGTGATATTTATTATCTCATTCGACATGGTAATGGGTGGTCGTTCCCCATGCATCCCGAAGCACCTTTGAATACTCGATTCTGGGAAAGCAATCCTTCACTTTCAAGCGATGGACATACCCTCTATTTTTGTTCAAACCGCCCGGGAGGAGTTGGAGGAATGGACATTTGGAAGTGCCGTGTGAAACAACAATCCGATGGAACATTGTTCTTCTATCAAGCTGAAAATTTGGGGAAACCCATCAATACGCCTGAAGACGAAACCTCACCATTTATTCATCCCGACAACAAAACCCTCTATTTTTCATCCAATGGTCATTTGGGAATGGGTGGACAAGATATTTTTGTAACGCGTAAAGACAAAAATGGAACATGGCAACAACCTGAAAACATGGGATATCCGATCAATTCACATGATGACGAACAAGGATTTTCTACTGATGCGGAAGGTAAAATCGGCTATTATTCTTCTAATGGAATAGATTCTCAAAATCATAAACAACAAATATATCGTGTTGTTCTACCGGAAGCCGATCGACCACAAGCTATGCAATGCAGGCACGGAAACGTTAACCCCACTGATCTTACTGCGCCAACGTCAACCTTCGTACAGGTAATTAACTTATTAACGAACATGCCAACATTCACAACAACAGCCGATAGAAACACAGGACGATTTGCAATTTGTTACCCTGATACAGGCAATTATGCACTCTCCATTGTCAAAGAAGGTTATCTATTCCATTTTGCCTCGTTAAACGATTCTATATTAATGAGCAACATTACATTGACAAAAATAGCCGTTGGTAAAAAGATCACACTACGCAACATCTATTTTGATTTTAATTCTGCCCATTTACAAACTACTTCTGAAGCAGAATTGAATCAACTCATCATGTTGTTAAAAAACTACCCAACGATTCATTTGCTTATTGCCGGTCACACCGACAGCATTGGAAACGAAGCCTACAACCTAAAACTCTCAACAAAAAGAGCTGAAGCGGTGATGAACTATCTTATAACAAAAGGCATAGCACCAGGAAGATTACAATCAAAAGGATATGGAGAAACCCAACCCATCGCTGACAACAACACGGAAAAAGGACGCGCCTTAAACCGAAGAACAGACGCCATCATCATTGACAACAAACAAAAAACATCTATCCAACAAACCATTAATAACAAATAACATGCAATTAAACTTGAAAAATCCGCTCATTATTTTTGATCTTGAAACAACCGGAATGAATATTTCAACTGACCGGATTGTAGAAATATCATACCTAAAAATATATCCAAACGGGAAAGAAGAAGGGAAAACCATGCGTCTTAATCCCGGTATACCCATTCCACCAGAAACCACAGCCATACATGGTATTCGCGATGAAGATATTGCCAGTGCACCTGCATTTTCATCTATAGCGAAAAATCTTGCAAAAGAGATTGAAGGGTGTGATTTAGCTGGATACAACTCAAACCGTTTTGATATACCTTTGTTAGCCGAAGAATTTCTGCGAGCAGAAGTTGATATTGATTTGATGAAACGCAAATTCATTGACGTTCAAACCATTTTTTACAAGAAAGAGCCACGAACATTGTTAGCTGCATACAAATTTTATTGTGATGGAAATTTGGAAAATGCCCATAGCGCAGAAGCCGATACCCTAGCTACGTACGAAGTATTAAAGGCACAATTAGATCGCTATCCCGACCTGGAAAACGACATTAATTATCTTTCAAAATTCTCAGCTTTTACCCGTAATGCCGATTTTGCGGGACGCATCGTGTATGATGACAACGAAGAAGAAATGTTTAATTTCGGCAAATACAAAGGGCAAAAGGTAGTTGATGTACTGAAAAAAGATCCTGGTTATTATGGCTGGATCATGCAAGGCGACTTTACACTACACACCAAAAAGGTCATCACCAATGTCAAATTAAGAGGATTCAATAAATAATGATAACGATTGCAATAATCGTTACTTCACAAAAAAGAAACTCTACAACAACCGAATAACTTATGCCAGATTATAAAAAGCAATTCATCATAAAAGCGCAGCCACAAGACATCTATGCAGCGCTGACCAACCCTGAGATTATCGCTATTTGGACAGGAGAAAAAGCGGTGATGGATGCAACGCCAGACACCGAGTTTTCATGGTGGGACGGTGATATTTGTGGAAAGAATATTGAGTTCGAAGCCGATAAGAAGATCGTACAACAATGGTACTTTGGTGAAGATCAAGAACCAGCTTCTATCGTTACGCTAAAGATGCACCCTGACAAACAAGGTACCAGTCTTGAGATTAATCATACTAATATTCCCGACGAAGCCTACGACAACATTATTGAAGGCTGGAAAGAGGCTATTGTAGCACCTTTGCGCGATTTGTTGGAAGAATAACTTAATAGATTGAGAATCTGTAAAAATTGAAGGTTGAAAACAAAGAAATCAATCAAATTATCCCTATAAAAATTGCTGATTGATATTTTTTTTACCCAATTAGTTTCAATCTATTTGCATATTCCAATTAATCGGATTATCTTTGCATCACGAAAAATTGATTTATGACTCCTTCATCATTCACATTACTAAGCCTACGACTTTTGTGCACACAAGTACAGAAGTGAAAAGGCATGGTGTAATATTCAAAACTCAGAAACCGAAAAGCCTTTCTCACTTCATTGTGGGGAGGCTTTTTTAATAATAAGAAAATCTACATAAAACAAACTCTTAACACCAATAGATCATGGACAAATTGTATATCTTTGACACAACACTGCGTGATGGCGAACAAGTTCCCGGTTGTCAACTGAATACCATTGAAAAAATAGAAGTTGCCAAAGCACTTGAAATTTTAGGCGTTGACATTATTGAGGCAGGATTCCCAATTTCAAGCCCTGGTGACTTTAATTCTGTCGTCGAACTCTCAAAAGCCGTTACTTGGCCAACGATCTGCGCATTGACTCGTGGCGTTGAAAAAGACATTGATGTTGCTGCTCAGGCACTTCAATATGCGAAGAAAAAACGGATTCACACCGGCATAGGAACTTCCGACTATCACATTCTGTATAAATTCAATTCTAACAGAGAAGAGATTTTGCAACGTGCCATAGCGGCTGTAAAATACGCCAAAAAATATGTCGAAGATGTTGAATTTTATGCCGAAGATGCAGGGCGCACCGACAACGAATATTTAGCACGCGTAGTTGAAGCTGTTATCAAAGCCGGAGCTACCGTAGTGAACATTCCCGACACGACAGGTTATTGTCTCCCTGTGGATTATGCCGAAAAGATTAAATACCTCTTCGAGCATGTCAACGGTATCCACAACGCAATTATTTCGACGCACTGTCACAACGACTTAGGCATGGCGACAGCCAATACGTTAGCAGGCGTTATGAACGGTGCACGCCAGGTTGAAGTGACCATCAATGGGATTGGCGAACGAGCCGGAAATACAGCACTCGAAGAAATTGTGATGATTCTCAATAGTCATAAAGAGCTGAATATTGGAACAAATATCAACACTCAAAAAATTATTTCTACCAGTCGAATGGTGTCAAGTCTAATGAACATGCCAGTGCAACCCAACAAAGCAATTGTAGGGCGAAACGCTTTTGCTCATTCATCAGGAATCCATCAGGATGGCGTTTTGAAAAATCGCGAGAGTTACGAAATCATTGATCCAAAAGAAGTTGGTATCGACGAAAATTCGATCGTATTGACAGCCCGTAGTGGGCGCGCCGCCTTGAAGCACCGCCTGCACATACTTGGAGTGGATTTGAAAGATAATAAACGAGTGGATGATATCTACGAAGAATTTCTTAAATTAGCTGATCGAAAAAAAGACATCAACGACAATGACCTGTTGTTACTCGTCGGGAAAGAAAGAACAGAAAATCAACATATTAAATTAGAATATCTGCAAGTTACCTCAGGTGTTGGTATTCGTTCTGTTGCCAGTGTCGGATTAAATATTGCCGGAGAACGTTTTGAAGCGGCTGCTTCAGGCAATGGACCAGTAGATGCCGGCATCAATGCACTTAAACGAATAATAAATCGCAAAATGACATTAAATGATTTTCTCATTCAAGCCATTACAAAAGGTAGCGATGATGTAGGAAAAGTTCACATGCAAGTAGAATACGAAGGAAATCTCTATTATGGCTTTGCCGGTAACACCGACATTGTGGCAGCCTCTGTGGAAGCCTATATTGACGCTATAAACAAGTTTATCAAATAGTGATACACGTCAACTCTAAAAAAGACAAGTCAAAAAAGTTAAATCAAATTCTCCTTATTGTCTTGTTCCTCGAAGTAGAGCATTAGCAACCCACTAATTCAATAAAAAGGTTGCGGAAAAACAAAGAAACTCTTCACAACCCATTGCAACAATTTATGAGAACTGTGCTAACTCTTTTTCGAGCACAAATCTATTAATGAAAGACATAAAACAACTGAGAAGTAAAAAACAACAAATTATCAATTACATCATTATGACGAAACGCACATTATTCGACAAAATTTGGGATGCACACGTGGTGACGGCTGTTCCCAACGGACCTACACAACTTTACATAGATCGTCATTACTGCCACGAAGTAACGAGTCCGCAAGCATTTGACGGATTACGGAAACGTGGACTAAAAGTTTTCCGACCTGAAAAAACCACGTTATCTCCCGACCATAACATTCCTACGTTACTTCAAAATCAACCGATTAAAGATCTTATATCAAAGCATCAGGTTGACACCTTGACACGAAATGCCAATGAATTTGGATTGACCATGTACGGATTAGGACATTCCAAGAATGGCATTATTCATGTTATTGGCCCTGAAAACGGACTTACACTTCCCGGCATGACTATTGTTTGTGGAGATAGTCACACATCTACACACGGAGCTTTCGGCTCCATTGCTTTTGGCATTGGCACCAGCGAAGTCGAAATGGTATTAGCTTCACAATGTATTCTTCAGCCTCGTCCTAAAACGATGCGCATTACGTTTAATGGGAAACTAAAATCCGGTGTAACTGCTAAAGATCTTGCCTTGTACATGATTTCGCAACTGACTACCGGCGGCGCAACCGGATATTTTGTAGAATACGCCGGAGAAGCCATTCGTGCACTCTCCATGGAAGAACGAATGACTGTTTGTAACCTAAGTATTGAGATGGGTGCTCGTGGTGGCATGATCGCTCCTGACGAAACCACTTATGATTACATAATAGGACGCGAATTTGCACCCAAAGATGAAGCATGGGACAACGCTTTGGCTTATTGGAAAACCTTGCCGACAGATGAAGGCGCCGTTTTCGATCGAGAAATCACCTTTGATGCTTCAGCGATTGAACCTATGATTACCTATGGAACAAACCCGGGTATGGGAATTCCTATTCATTCCTCTATTCCTAAACTGGAAGACATAGATCCTGCAGGACGTATTTCATTTGAGAAAGCTATGACATACATGGGTTTTACCCCCGGTGAAAAAATAGAGGGAAAATCCATTGATTATGTTTTTCTTGGAAGCTGCACGAATGGACGAATTGAAGATTTCAGGGTGTTTGCCTCCTTCGTAAAAGGGAGGAAGAAGGCTGAACACGTCATTGCATGGCTCGTTCCCGGTTCTTGGGCAGTTGAAAAACAAATTCGTGCAGAAGGGTTGGATAAAATTCTGGAAGAAGCTGGTTTTGCATTACGTCAGCCGGGGTGTTCAGCATGTCTTGCCATGAATGATGACAAAGTACCTGCAGGCAAATATGCTGTCTCAACATCGAATCGGAATTTTGAAGGCAGACAAGGCCCTGGTGCCCGCACGCTACTTTCCGGACCACTTGTTGCAGCAGCTGCTGCTATTACTGGGAAAATAACCGATCCAAAAAACATTTAACAAGCAAATTCAACGAATAATGGAAAAATTTCAAACACTCACCTCAACATGTGTCCCACTCCCTATCGAAAATGTGGACACAGATCAAATCATACCGGCGCGCTTTTTGAAAGCAACCACACGTGAAGGGTTTGGTGCTAACCTTTTTGCTGATTGGCGCTACGATAAATCTGGGCAACCTATCAGTAATTTTGTATTGAACAATCCTATCTATTCAGGCCAAGCTCTGATTGCAGGCAAAAACTTCGGAAGTGGCTCCAGTCGCGAACACGCTGCATGGGCGTTGGCTGGATATGGGTTCAAAGTTGTCGTATCAAGTTTCTTTGCTGACATTTTCAAAGGGAATGCGCTCAATAACGGAGTTCTTCCGGTGGTTGTGTCTGATGTATTCTTATTGGAACTTTTTGCAGCAATTCAAGTTGACCCAACAACAACCATCACAGTTAATCTTGAACTACAAACAATATCTAACAATGCAAGTGGCGTTGTTGAAACCTTTGAAATAAACCCTTATAAAAAAGAGTGCTTATTGCATGGGCTTGACGACATAGACTATTTATTAAGCAAGAAAGATGCTATTGAAGCTTGGGAAAAAGCTCATTAAAGGAATAAATCAATCATCAGAATGAATGTGTTCTCCGGTTTCAACATCAGGGAGCACATTCTCTTTTTAATTCAATCACTCTTTAAAATGACGGAATGAACATTAGCGGAAAGGCAAGTTTTTTGAGGATGTGTTACAAAGAAGTTTTTTCAGTAGGAATAAGCTGATGCACAATTTTTTCAGAAGCCCCTTTGTTTTTGTGTACATACATCCCAGCTTCCTCTCCCGCGTGAGATAAAAATACGCCATCTTTCAAAAAACGAGACAAAAGACTATCCATCTCGTTGTTGGAATTGATAGAAAAACCTCCACCGCATGCAATTAATTCACGTGCTTCCCGAAATTTATCATAATTAGGGCCGAAAACCACAGGAATCTTATACACAGCCGCCTCCAGCACATTGTGAATTCCTACGCCAAATCCACCGCCGACATACGCCATTTCGCCATAGCGATATATGGATGAAAGCAATCCAATATTATCAATCACTAAACAATTTACCGAACGGGCCTTTTCGATAGTCGCTTCAGAGTAACGCAAAAAAGGACGCTCTAAAGCCGCACAAATAGCCTCTACATGCGAATCACTTGTTACATGGGGAGCTAAAATGAAACTAATCTCAGGATGTGAATTAAAAAAAGGAATCAATAATGCTTCGTCAGCCGGCCATGAACTACCAATCACCAACACACGTTTTCCGGTTGCAAAAGCCTCGACAATTGGAAGAGTTTTTGCTTGTTCTGCAATTGCAATCACTCGATCAAAACGAGTGTCTCCAGCTACTGTCACATGCCTTATCCCTATAGTCGAAAGCAAATTTGCAGAAGATTGATCTTGCACATACAAATGCTCAAACAACGAGAGTAAACGACGATAAAAAATCCCATACTTCTTAAAAAAAAGCTGATCTTGCCTGAAAATGGCAGAAATCAACAAGGTAGGGATCGCACGATGATGCAATGCATAAAGATAATTTGCCCAAAACTCATATTTAATAAATACAACCTTGTCTGGCTGCACTAAATCTAAAAAAGAACGAACATTACGAGGTGTATCAAAAGGCAAATAACATACCACATCCGCTCCCTCATAATTTTTGCGCACTTCATACCCCGAAGGTGAGAAAAATGTCAACACAATCCTCACATCTGACAACTGTTGTTTGAGTGCTTCCATCAACGGACGACCCTGCTCGAATTCACCTAAAGAAGCTGCATGAAACCAAACTGTATATTTATGAGGATGAGATTGAAATTGTTGCCGGATTAGTTGTTGCGTT
>JAJZHJ010000027.1 GCA_021804525.1 Bacteroidota bacterium
CGTGGTGTAGGTTCACGCATCAACGATCCTTCTGTGGGCTTGTATGTCGATAATGTGCCTTATTTTAATAAATCAACCTTTGTTTTTGATTTCAACGATGTGGAACGTGTCGAAATATTGCGCGGGCCTCAAGGTACTTTGTACGGACGCAACACGATGGGCGGATTAATCAACGTCATCACACGCATGCCTTCGTTTCAACCTTCGACCGACTTTACGATCGACGCAGGAAATTATAATCTTCAACGTTACAGCCTTTCTATAGATCAGCCACTGATTGATCATAAATTGGCGATGCTGGTGTCGGGAGATTACACAAATCACAACGGATATTACATCAATCATTTCAACAACTCGAAAGTGGGCAGCGACGAAACCATGAACGGGATGCTCAAATTGCGTTATACACCGACGGACAATTTTTCGTTGTTGTATAAATTGAGCGGTGATAAAAGTGATGAAAATGGCTATCCCTATGGCGTGATTGATTCCACAGGCAAGGCGTATGTCAACTATAATCACCCAAGTTTCTACCGCAGGAGATTTTTTGACAATAGTTTAACTGCTACATATAGTAAAAACGACGTAGTATTAACTTCTGCTACCAGTTTTCAGTACATGAATGATGATCAAGATATTGACCAGGATTTTTCACCGGCTGATATTTATACGGTAACTCAATTGACCACTCAACATTCGTATTCGCAAGAATTCAGAGCAGATGTGACCAAATGGAAAAATTGGACGTTGACCGGAGGTGTTTTTGGATTCAGGCAAAGTGTCGATGGTACTATCAATTTGCGAAGCGGGTTGATGCCTTCTATTAACTATGACAAAATGAGCACGCAAACCAATGAAGGTGTTGCCGGATATGGACAAGCAACGCTCAATTCGTTGCTTCATTTTATTGATGTGACGTTTGGCCTTCGTTATGATTATGAACATAATGGAGTTGATTATCTCTATGTTTTGCGGGGGACATCGACGCCAGTTGTTGCAATGGATACTTTATATAAAGGCAACTTCTCGCAATGGACTCCTAAAATTGCCTTGCGTTTTAAAACAGGACGTGAGACGTCTATTTATGCCACATGGTCGAAAGGCTATAGAGGTGGCGGATTTAACTTTGGTGCAGCGCGTCCTCAAGATCTGTATTACAAACCTGAATATTCGTACAATTACGAAGTCGGATTCAAAGGTTCGTTTTGGGATGGAAAGCTGACTACCAATGCTGACTTGTTTTATATCGACTGGCGTTCGCAACAAGTAAGCGAACGAGCTATTGTCGGCAACGGGAACATTTATCAAAATGCCGGGAAAACTTTCTCAAAAGGTGCGGAAGCTGAAGTTGTTTATCATCCGATTGATGAAATCACGTTTGGCGGAAGTGCCGGTATAACTCAAGCTAAATATCTGTTTTTTCAACCCAACCCTGCACAATCGCTTAATTATGGTGGTAACCACTTGCCGTTTGTACCACTTTCAACCTACAGTGTTTATACCCAACTTCGTTTGCCGATTCACAACTCTTTTGTGAAAGCGATCAGCTTAAATGCTTCTTACAATGGCGTTGGAAAAATTTATTGGGACGATGCCAATACACATGCAGATCCTGCCTATCAGTTGCTCGACGGTTCCATCTCTTTTGAAGGAGTGTGGGGCGATATCTCGATTTGGAGTAAGAATCTTGCCAACACATCTTATCATGCTTATGTATTTCAGTTTGGAAGTAATTGGTATGGTCAACAAGGAACTCCAACCACGTTTGGTATTTCGTTTCATAAACGTTTCTAAAGGCATGGCATGATCGACATGCGATTGAAAATCGAATATTCGTTGATTTTTCATACCTTTATATCCCTTTTCAAACGAAGAGAATATTCTATCAACTGGTTGATGAACATTCATTAAGCTCAATTTTATTTCCTTATTTTTGTTGCATACATGACACCGATCAAAAAATATTCAACGCTATTCTCGCTTTATATTGCGCAATCGGTGCCGATGAGTTTTTTTTCAACGGTCTTGCCCATCATTATGCGGATGGAGCATTTTTCGCTGACCAATATTGCTTTACTGCAACTGATGAAACTTCCTTGGATACTGAAATTCTTCTGGGCGCCTTTTGTTGACAAACATAGTTCGTCGCATTTGCACTACAAGAAATGGATCATCGGCTCGGAACTGATGTATGCAGTGACGATTTTTGTCCTTGCTTTTTTCAACCTTCATTTCAACTTTCACCTCATGGTCATCCTCATGGTTTTGGCAATTGCCTTTTCGGCGACACAAGACATTGCTTCGGATGCGTTGGCCATTCGGATGTTGAAAAAAGAAGAACGCGCTTATGGCAACAGCATGCAATCGTTTGGTAATTTTGGTGGTACTTTATTGGGTAGTGGGGTGTTGTTGTTGCTCTATGCTGTAACAGGATGGTCGTGGGTAATGATTGCACTGGGTGGCTTTGTGTTGATTGCGCTCATTCCGCTATCACTTTTTGTCAATAAAAGAAACGCCGCTGAAATTGCTCCCGTGCAGGCCGGCATTAAGTATAGCGATTTGTTTCGTTTCTTCAAACTGCCAGGTATTGGCAAACAAACCCTTTTACTTGTAGTTTATTATGGTGGGATTCTCGGAATTCTTTCTTTGTTAAAACCATATTTGGTTGATTTGGGATATGGCTTAAAAGAAATCGCATTCATGGTTGGTGTTTTTGGCACTGCTTGTGGTGCTGCAGGGGCTTTACTGGGTGGCTTTATCTTAAAAAGAATTGGAAACAGGCGGGGTCTACGTCTCTTTGCAATGTTCAACGTCGTAGCTGCTGCATTTTTTATTTTGATTGGGCATAATGCTTCCATATATTTGCTTTATGTCGGCATTGCGCTTTTATGGATTGCATACGCGCTGTCATCCGTTGTCATTTATACCATTTCTATGGAGAAAGTACGATCAGGAAAAGAAGGCACGGACTATACTCTTCAGATTGTTATCACACATCTAATGGGAATTGTTTTTGCAATTGTTTTTGGCAAAGTAACCGATCTGTTAGGCTTTTCTTCTCTTTTCTATGTTGAAACTGCAATCGGACTTGTTGTTTTTGGAGCCGTCTTCTTTTTGTATAATGGCACACAGAAACAATTGGAACCTTTTCATTTAAAGAAAGAAATATGAGCAAACTCCTTTTAGATCGTGATTTGATAAAAAAATATGATCAACCCGGACCTCGTTACACGAGTTATCCTCCTGCTAATTTCTTTCAGTCAGGGTTTAAGGTAGATTCATTCATTGATTTGCTGCAACAATCCAATCAACAGCAGCCGCGCAATCTATCGTTCTATTTTCATGTTCCTTTTTGTCCTCAGTTGTGTAACTTTTGCGGTTGCAACAGCGAATTAATGCGTGACAAAGCGACCACAGAACGTTATTTTGAGATATTAAAAAAAGAGTTCGTGACCGTAGCTTCGCATCTCGATGCTACGCGTCCTGTTTCGCAGGTGCATTGGGGTGGAGGAACACCAAACGCTGTTCCAATGCATTATATTGCCGACGTGATGGAGTTGATTCGTACTCATTTTGCGTTTACACCTGATGCTGAGGTTGCGATGGAATGCAATCCGGCTTATATGACGCTGGAACAAATAGATCAATTGGCTATGATGGGATTTAATCGTATTAGTCTTGGAATACAAGATTTTGATCTGAAAGTGCTTTCCATCATTCATCGAAAACCATCGAAATTGGCTATTGAAACTGTGGTGGAAGCGTTGCATAAAAATAAGATGGAGGTAAATCTTGATTTCGTGTATGGGTTACCTACTCAAACTGTCGAAAAGTTTCAGAGCACCATCGATCGTGCCATTTCGCTGAATCCTGAACGCATCGTCACTTTTTCCTATGCGCATGTGCCATGGATTAAATCGGCACAAAAGGTGCTCGAACAACATGTGTTGCCTTCAGCTGAAGAGAAATTGTCCCTTTTTCATGTTGCCTATGAACGCTTGACGAACGCTGGTTACGATGCTATCGGTCTTGATCATTTTGCACGGCCACACGATGAAATGGCACAAGCACTTCATACGCGTACCTTGCATCGTAACTTCATGGGATATTGCACCCGAAGCCATTCTGGGCAAGTTTATGCGTTTGGTGCTTCGTCGATCACCCAATTAGAAAACGCGTATATTCAGAACAATAAAAACACGGATGCTTACATGGAAATTATTTCTCAACATGGTGTTGCGCCTGAGAAAGGATATCTGCTGACAGAAAACGATAAAGTGTGTCGCCTTGTCATCGAAGAGCTGATGTGCAATCAATACGTTGATTTGGATCAAATCGCGGTACAATGTGGCTTGACGTACGAGCAATTGCTTGCGATCACCACATTTTCACCTGACAGCTTGCACCAGATAGTCCATGATCATTTGGTGACCTGGTCAAATCATCAACTTACGGTTTTGCCGGCTGGCAGAATGATTTTACGTAATGTAGCCATGTTGTTCGATCCGTTATTGGATAACAATTCCACGATGCGCTATTCACGCACCGTCTAATCAAATGTCCCATTAAAATACAGATGCTATGGAACTTCAAACTGACATTTTAATAGTTGGAGCCGGACTTACCGGACTTACCACAGCCCATTATTTACAAAAAAACAGCCGTTCCTTTTTGGTTGTTGAACAAGCAACACATGTTGGCGGCGCCATCCAAACCGGCGAAGAGAATGGATTCATCTTTGAACAAGGCCCCAGCACCGGCGTGATGAATAATGAAATCGTACGAGAGGTTTTCGACGACATATCTTCTTTATGTACGTTGGAATGGGCAGCAAATAACGTCAATAAACGTTTTATTCTTAAAAATAACCGTTGGCAACCGCTGCCAAGTGGAGTATTAGGTGGCATAACGACGCCATTATTCAAGTTTTCGGACAAGCTTCGTCTTTTGACAGAACCTTTTCGTAAACCGGGCACAAATCCCAACGAAACACTCGACCAATTGGTAAAGCGACGCATGGGTAAAAGTTTTTTAGATTATGCCGTCGATCCGTTTATTCTCGGTGTTTATGCCGGCGATCCTTCTTATTTAGTGCCACGCTTTGCTTTGCCTAAATTGTATCAGTTGGAACAAAACTACGGCAGTTTTATTGGAGGTTCGGTCAAGATGCAATTAGAAAAACGAAAACTGAAAGAGAAAAAGCCACCTAAACAACCCCATCGCATCTTTTCAGCGAAAGGAGGCCTTCATAATTTGACGCACGCATTGATGCAATCGGCTGGAAAAGAGAAGTTTTTGTTAGGTATTCAGCAATTATCCCTATTACCAACCGATAATAACCATTTCAAAGCAGAAGGTATATTGCCAAATGGCGAAAAAATCCTCATTCAGGCAAATCAAATCATTACTACCACTGGTGCATCATCGTTGCATTCATTGCTTCCTTTTGTAGAAAATCATTTATTGAACAATATCACGAATCTACATTATGCAAAAGTGGTGCAAGTCGCTGTTGGCTTTAATCATTGGCTGGGAACTCCGATTGATGGTTTCGGCGGATTAATTCCCTCAAAAGAAAACAAGCAACTTCTTGGTGTCTTGTATCCTTCGGCATTTCTTTCACATCGTGCGCCTGAAGGAGGAGCGTTGTTGTCAATCTTTCTGGGCGGTGTACGTCATCCCGAAGTATTTGATATGCCCGATAATGCCATTCGTCAACTGATCGGGATATCTCTACAGGAATGGATGGGGCTAAAATCGTTCAATCCAGACTTATTTCAAGTGTTTCGATATCAGGAAGCGATTCCGCAATATGGCGCTGACTGTGAAGCACGGTTTATCACACTCGATCGCTTGCAACAACAATTTCCATCGCTGCATATAGGAGGTAATTTGCGTGGAGGAATCGGTATGGCTGACCGAATAAAACAAGGAAAACAATTAGCCAATGAAATATAGGGTTGAATTCCAATGGCGGAACTCTTTAAGCAGTATTATTTTTTTAAATTACAAAACCCTTTCGATGAATATTGAAAGGGTTTTGTAATTTGTGAGGAGTTGATATATTCAGTATTAAAGCCTTCCATCTACGAGTTTAGAATCCAATACGCTTTTTACATCGTAAAGTACTCCGGTTTCCTTTAGATAGGCTGTTAGATTTAGAGTAGAAAACGATTGATGGGCTACAGCTAAAATAATAGCGTCGTATTGAGCTTTAGGGAACTCCGTAACAACATCTACCTGATAAGCATGTTGCACATCGTCGGGATTCACCCAAGGATCAAAGATCGTGACATGCACGTTGTAGTCGTTCAATGTATGCACAATGTCGATAACCTTTGTGTTTCGCACATCAGGGCAATTTTCTTTGAATGTAAATCCCAATAGTAAAATGTTCGAACCAACCACTTGGACACCTTTTTTCAGCATTAAACGAACAACTTGATTGGCAACATACTCTCCCATGCCATCGTTCATGCGGCGCCCTGCTAAAATAATTTCAGGATGATAGCCATACTCTTGTGCCTTTTGTGCTAAATAGTACGGATCTACTCCGATACAGTGCCCACCTACTAAACCCGGTTTGAAAGGTAAAAAATTCCATTTTGTTGCAGCGGCTTCGAGTACTGCTTGTGTGTCGATATCCATGCGGTTGAATATTTTAGCCAGTTCATTCACAAACGCAATGTTAATGTCACGTTGTGAATTTTCAATCACTTTAGCTGCTTCCGCTACACGAATGGTAGGTGCAAGATGTGTCCCTGCAATGATAACAGACCGATAGAGTGCATCGACTTTTTGTCCTGTTTCAGGCGTTGACCCCGAAGTCACTTTCTTTATTTTTTCTACTGTATGTTCTTTATCTCCCGGATTGATGCGTTCGGGGGAATACCCTGCAAAAAAGTCCTTGTTAAAAGTAAGGCCGGAGACTTTCTCAACCACAGGAACGCACTTTTCTTCAGTGACTCCGGGATAAACCGTCGATTCGTAAATCACAATTGCACCAGGTCGGATTACTTTTCCAACTGTTTCGCTTGCTTTAATTAATGGAGTCAAGTCAGGATTGTTGTGGGCATCGACAGGCGTAGGAACGGTAACAATAAAATAATTACACCCACGAATATCTTCCAGGGAAGCTGTACAAAAAAGCCCTTTCGATCCGAAAACAGGTACTTGTGATGTCAATGCAGATTGAAGCACTTCGCTGTCCACTTCCAACGTGGCATCTACTCCTTTCATCAGTGCCTGTACGCGTACTTGATTGACGTCGAATCCAACTACAGGGTATTTTGTTGAAAAGAGACGTGCCAGCGGAAGTCCAACATATCCTAAGCCAATGATTGCTATTTTTATTTCCATAATGTCAAACGATAGAATGGGTTTTAGATTTCAACATTTGTTTATTTGTTCTTCTTCAAAGAAAACAGTGTGTTGCAGATTTTCTACTTCAAATTCTCGTGATACCATTTAACCGCTTCACGAAGACCTTCTTTAAAGTAAAAAAGGGGTTGATAACCCAACAACTTTTGTGCTTTTTCAATGCTTGCCAAAGAATGAGGTATGTCGCCGATACGATTTGGCCCATAAATTGTATCCACTGCTGTAATAGTCGGATCGTATTCGCTTAAATAGGTTTTTAAATATTCTGTCAATTGCGTCAATGATGTTTGTTCGCCGCAAGCCGTATTGTAAACTGTATTCACAGCCTTGCTGTTTTGTGTTGATATGGCGAGTAGATTCATCAATAATACATTCTCAATGTAGGTGAAGTCCCGAGAATAACTTCCATCTCCATTGATAATCGGAGATTGATGTTGCATCAGCTGTTTTACGAACAAAGGAATAACCGCGGCATAAGCTCCGTTCGGATCTTGGCGACGCCCGAATACATTAAAATAACGCAATCCGATACTTTCTAACCCATATGTTGTAGCAAAAACATCGGCGTACAGTTCGTTCGCATATTTCGTAATAGCATAGGGAGATAATGGACGGCCAATGGTTTCTTCCACTTTAGGCAATGATACAGAGTCTCCGTAAGTAGATGAACTTGCTGCATAAACGAATCGTTTTACATTTGCATCTCGAGCCGCCACGAGCATGTTCAAAAAACCTGTCGTGTTTACTTCATGCGTTGTAATGGGGTCTTTGATAGAGCGAGGCACTGAACCTAATGCAGCTTCGTGAAATACGTAATCCACCCCATTGATAGCTTTACGACAATCGTCAAGATTTCGGATATCGCCTACAACCAGATGGAAACGTGAATTGTTTAATAATAAAGAAGAAATGTTTTCCCAATGGCCGGTACTGAAATTATCCAGACAAACAACTCGATGTTCTAATGACAGAAGCAATTCGCATAGGTTGCTCCCAATAAATCCGGCGCCACCAGTCACTAAAACTGTAGATGGTTGAAAATAAGGATAATTCATGTGTAATAATTGAAATAAATAAAATAACAATAGACAGTAACTTATTCATATTAAAATAGGATGCTGCTTATTGTTAGCAAAGTCAATAAAAATGATTATTCCTGTTTCTTTTGATGATAATTCCCATATCCATAATGGTATCCATAATGGTATCCTCGACGGTACCCATAATGTCTTTTCTCCATGTGGACATCGTTGATGACAAGATAAATAGGCTTAAGAGATCCTTCTGTCGCTAACCGATTCACAAATTCCAAGTTGCGGCGATCAGAATATTCAGCGCGACATACATACAATGTCACATCTGTCAGTCGGTGGAGTAATAAAGTATCTGAAACTGCACCAACAGGAGCTGTGTCCATTACGACATAATCATAGTCAGACTTTAAAATTTCAAACATTTCGTCTAATCGATGACGCATAATCAATTCGTTTGGATTGGGCGGTATCATCCCCGAAGGTAAAAGATCGAGATTTGGATAGTCAGGTGTAGATAATACCAATTTATGTACATCACTTTCGAGACCAGTCAAATAGGAAGTGATACCTTCTTGGTCAGGAAGTCCAAACAGTTTCGTTAATTGTGGTTTCCGTAAATCAAGTCCCATCAATAAAACTTTTTTATCGGCCATTGAGAGAGTAATAGCTAAATTCACACTGACAAATGTTTTTCCTTCGCCCGGTTCTGTCGAAGTCACCATCACTACTTTTTGAGTAGGATAGTCAAGCACAAACTGTAACTTTGTGCGAAGTAACCTGAGTAGTTCGGGATTTGATTCGGTGACAGCATGTTGATCTACAATTGTTTGGCCTGAAAGATTGTGCCCCAGCTCAGTCAATACGGGAACACTTGTAATGGCTTCTACATCTTGTCGGGTATGTATAGAAGTATCAAGCAGATCGCGAATGTAAATGATCAGGATCGGAATTGCTAACCCTAAAATAAAAAATACCAG
>JAJZHJ010000028.1 GCA_021804525.1 Bacteroidota bacterium
CGATCTCAAAAAGTACTGAGCACTTATTACAGCTTCTAAATGGCAAAATACAAGAGATCAATGGAATTGTTGCGACCGAGACTCTTACTGCGCTTGATCAACGGATACTTCGCCAAATCCCTATTCAGATTCCGGAAGAGGATTAACCAGTCCGTTTTTATTATGCCGCGTCATTAAGAATTCTCCCCTTTCTTGTTAACTCTCAACTCATGCACGTTCTTCTTCTATAGACTTCAGCTATATCGCGAAAATCACTTTGTTACTTACATTGTGCATTCCATTTGTCAACAAATCACCATAATTTAGCGAAAGAACCATAGAACATGCACCTGTCTATTTTTTTGCTGTTTTAATCTATTCGGACAATTTCTGTGAGGATTAATAAATCAGTGTAAACAACATAAATTAAAAAAACGTAAGCTATTTGTCTACTTGAGTAGCTATTATTAATTTTGCCAGGTTAATATCGAAAAACTCACGATAGTTCAACAGTAAATTTAAAAGAAATAACGAAGTGAAGATAAAGCAAAACATAAGCTATATTCCTTCTTTTTAGATACGTAGTAAATAAAAATGCAAGTTACCATATAAGTTCCTGATCAATACCTATACAGATAAACAACGCGCATACATTCATGCACATGAAACAGATTTACTATTTGATTATTCTTATTCTAACTTTACATCCAGGCGTTGCTAGCTCTCAAGATTTCCTTACGAGTAGTCAAAAAGGAGAAGAGATATCGATAGGTATTGGTCCTGGATACCTTTATGGAGACGCAGCAGCGTCAAATATTTCAACAACAAATCATTCATTGTCCGATTTCGCCCCGGTAAACATTGGACTGGCCGTCAATGTCGATTACGCTAAATATTTACAGCCTGGCCTTGCAGTTGACATCGCATTACTGTATTCTCATTTCAAAGGGAATGAATCGCAATCTCATTTATCTTATCGCGGATATTCCTTCGAGTCACATATTGGTGAGCTATCAGCAAAAATTCAATTTGAACCTATCTCTTTCTTCGCACACGAGCGTATGTTGCTTGATCCTTATTTTATTTTAGGAGTTGGAGCAGTGGGAGCCTATGTGCCTTCTTGGAGCTTTACGAAAAATTCAGGACGGCCAAATAACACTGATCAACTGCGCCATCAAACATTTGGATTTTCAGGCATTGGTGGCTTAGGATTGAAATTTCCAATTACACCGGCATTAGATGGGCGTCTAGAATTTACTTTTCACACTGCTTCTACAGACTATCTGGATGGGTTTCATCCAAAAGCCTCCAAATATAATGATTTTTTTATAATCAGCTTAATCAAAATCAGCTATCACTTGTTTCAGGAACAATCATTCCAAGGTTATGATTAATTAAACCACCTAATTATCCTGAGAAGATAAAAAGTGAATGATGTTGGCTTCAATGCGTTCGAGTACCACATTCGATTCTTCTTTGATAAAAGATTCTCCAATCAGATGCTCATAAAGTTCGACATAGCGGTCACTTATTTGTTGCACTACGGTATTAGTCATTTCCGGTACGGTTTCTCCTGTTTTGCCATGAAATCCGTTTTCCATCAACCACTCACGTACGAATTCCTTTGATAGTTGCTTTTGAGCCGCACCTTGTTCAAAGCGCTCCTGATAGCCGTCAGCATAAAAATAGCGTGAAGAATCGGGCGTATGAATCTCATCGATTAAGTAAATCGTGTTGTCATGTTTACCAAATTCATACTTCGTATCCACCAGAATCAAACCACGTTTTGCCGCCATTTCAGTGCCACGAGCAAAAAGCGCCAACGCATATTTTTCTAATAGAGCATATTCGTCTGGTGCAATCAGTCCTAATCGTAGAATATCTTCTTTCGAAATATCTTCATCATGGCTGCCTTGTTCGGCTTTTGTTGTTGGCGTAATGATCGGAGTTGTAAGTCGTTCGTTTTCGCGCAATCCTTCAGGCAAGGCTACCCCACAAATTTCGCGCGCTCCATTTTTATAAGTTCTCCAAGCACTTCCACAAAGGTATCCTCTGACAATCATTTCAACAGGGAAGGCCTCACACCGCAAGCCGACAGTAACCATTGGATCAGGGGTTGCAATTTTCCAATTTGGACAAATATCCGAAGAAGCATCTAAAAAACTGGCTGCTATTTGATTTAATATCTGCCCTTTATATGGAATTCCTTTAGGTAAAATAACATCAAATGCCGAAATACGATCTGTCACAACCATGACTAAAAGATCTTGATTGATGGTGTACACATCGCGCACTTTCCCATGATAAAGATGAGTCAAACCGGGAAAGTCAAACTGGGTTGATACTACAGGTTGTTGCATAATAAAATTGATTAGATAGTCATTATTAGAACGTTTATTAAATCTCCCATGAATCTATGCTTTCAAGTAAATCTTCAAACGTTTTTACGGAAGAATTTGATTGCACTTCATGAATCTGATTCACCAACTCTTCGTCATACGTTGGTTCAGATACATTGCGAATGACACCCATTGCAATAGGTAGATCGGGACCTGTCATTGCTGCAAGTCGTTGATGGAGAAAGAAATCTGGAGTTGTGGCATCATGAATAAGTACGTCATGTTCAGTAATTCCATTTTTACCTATCATAACTGTTTTCAAGTTAAATCCATCCAAGACCAATCCTTTTTCTTGATTTTTCCCAAATAGCATGGGTTCTCCTTGTTTTAATAAAATGGTGTTTTCTATACGCAACTCCTTCGTGCTAATGGCTTTATAGGCTCCGTCATTAAAGATGACACAATTTTGCAATACTTCTACCACAGAGGTTCCGTGATGCTTGGCAGCTTCTACCATAACTTCAACCGAAGTGGGAATATCAACATCAACGGTACGCGCAAAAAAGGTACCACCTGCACCAAAAATTAAATCAGCTGGTTTGAAAGGACGCTCAATTGTTCCAAAAGGTGATGATTTTGTAACTAATCCTTTCGGGGATGTTGGTGAGAATTGCCCTTTTGTCAAACCATAAATTTCATTATTGTGCAGCACAATGTTGATATCAATGTTTCTTCGCAACGCATGAATAAAATGGTTTCCACCAATGGCTAAACAATCTCCATCTCCAGTGAATTGCCATACAGAAAGTGCAGGGTTAGCCACTTTAACTCCAGTGGCAATGGCAGTTGCACGACCATGAATGGTATGAAACCCGTATGTGTTCATGTAGTATGACAATCGGGATGAGCATCCAATACCTGAAATAACAGCAGTCTGCGCTGGACTAACTCCTACTTCAGCAAGAGCCTTATAAATTGCATTTAAGATGGCAAAATTGCCACACCCTGGGCACCAACGAACATATTGATCACTTTTGAAATCTTGTGGGATATAGGATGGAAGCGACATAATGGCAAGTAATAAAATTAAACCTTGATCTATTCAATGATTTCAATAAATCGAAACGGATTCTTCACTAATTCTTGTTCTATAAAAACGCAGAAACGTAAGTCACTAATTCTTCTACTTCAAATGGTTGTCCTTGCACTTTATTATACTGTTGAAAAGTGACTCCCTGTATTTGAGAGCGTAAATAAGTTGCAAATTGTCCTCCATTCAGTTCACATACAATAATTTTCGAGTAGCGCGATAATACTTCATTGGTGTTTCTAGGTAGTGGCAGGATGTAATTGAAATGTGCCAATGCTATTTTTTTACCTGACTCTCTTAATTCATCCACCGCAGAACGTAAATGTCCGTACGTACTTCCCCATCCGACCAAAAGTGTGTCAGATTCTTCATTGCCATAAATGGTTAGAAGGGGAATAAAATCAGCCACTTTCTCCACTTTCATACGACGCACATCTACCATTTTCTGATGGTTCACGGGATCGGTTGAAATTTCACCCGTAATGCAATGTTTTTCTAATCCTCCGATGCGATGCATAAACCCTTCTGTTCCTGGCATCATCCAATAGCGATTGAGTTTCTCCGGATCACGCAAATAGGGTTTCCATTCAGACGAATCAACTATGGCACGAGGAGGTTCAATAGCAGGATAATCATTCAACGAAGGTAATTTCCAAAGCGCTGTTCCATTAGCAATAAAGCCATCCGTTAAAAGAATGACCGGCGTCACATGTTCAATGGCTATTTTTGCAGCCATATACGCGTAATCAAAGCAGTTATCAGGGGTGCTCGCTGCCACCACCACTAAGGGACTCTCTCCGTTTCTGCCATAGAGCGCTTGTAACAAGTCAGCTTGTTCTGTTTTGGTGGGTAATCCCGTAGAAGGGCCTCCTCTTTGCACATCGACAATCACTAAAGGTAATTCTGCCATGACAGCTAACCCGATAGCTTCGCTTTTTAACGCCAAACCAGGACCTGACGTAGAGGTGACGGCTAAATTTCCCGCAAAGCTTGCGCCAATAGCAGTAGAAATACCTGCGATTTCATCTTCCGATTGAATCACCCGAACGCCAATATCTTTGCGGGCGGCTAATTCGTGCATAATATCCGACGCAGGTGTAATCGGATAGCTTCCCAGAAAAAGTTGTAATCCGGCTTTTTGGGCAGCTGCAATGAGACCATAAGCAACTGCTTTATTCCCATTTATACTTGTATAACGCCCTTTTTCAATATTTGATTTGCCTATTCGATAGGTTGAAACAGCCGCGTGAATATTGTTGCCATAATGGTATCCATCAACCAATACTTTTATATTAGCACGCAGAATCTCCGGTTTTTTGGAGAATTTTTTAGTTAAAAAATCTTGTGCTTTATCGATCGGACGGTTAAACAGCCAGCAAACCAACCCTAATGCAAACATGTTTTTTGAACGTACCGCCGCTTTACTGTCAAACGCGCTTCCGCCTAAGCTCAGTTTAGTCATTTCAGTTAAAGGAACACTGAGAAGTTGAACATCTTTAAGCCCAAGTTCCACAAAGGGATTTTCAGTCTCAAATCCTGCTTTTTGAAATCCGGCAGTGTTGAATGTATTTTCATCATACATAATCACTCCACCGGGTTTAATTTCGTGCACATTGGCTTTGAGAGCTGCCGGATTCATCACAACAAGTACATCGGCTTTATCTCCCGGTGTCATGATTTTTTGCGAGCCCAAGTGCACCTGAAAACCTGAAACCCCATCCAATGTTCCATGAGGAGCACGAATCTCGGCAGGATAATCAGGGAAGGTAGATATTTCATTCCCCAATATAGCCGAAAGATTTGAGAATAAGGTGCCGGTTAATTGCATTCCATCGCCTGAATCTCCGGAGAAACGGACAACCACTTGCTCTAATTCGATTATTTTGTTTGACTTTGTCATAATAAAAATACCCGATTATAAGACACAAATTGCTTTTATACAGAATTATAGCAATTTATTCATTAGAAATAACTGCGGTGCAAAGTTACCTCTTTTTGGTAAAAAAAAGACTTGCATTAAAATTCTTCGCAAAAAAAAACTGGTTGAAAGTATCTTCTCAACCAGTCTCTTTTGACAAATCGGCGTTATCGCTCTTCAAGAGGAAGATATTTTTTTCGTTCACTTACATTTTTATATGCCGGACGAATAATACGTTTGCTTTCAAAATTTAGTTCCTCAATGCGATGTGCCATCCAGCCGGCAATGCGTGCCATGGCAAAAATTGGTGTAAACACTTCACGCGGAAGCCCGATCATTTCATAAACAAAGCCAGAATAGAAATCGACATTGGCACATACTTGCTTATTGACATTCAACCCTTTGAATTCCATAAATGTTTCTATGGAAAGTTTCTCCAATAATTCGAGAAAGTCGAATTCCTTGTCACGGTTCTTTTCGTGGGCTAAATCACGTGCCATATTACGAAGAATGACAGCACGGGGATCTGAGATGGTATACACAGCATGACCAATACCGTAAATCAATCCTTTTTGATTATAAGCTTCTTTCTTAAGTATCTTGAGTAAATAGCTTTTAATCTCTTTCTCATCTTTCCAGTCTTGAATAGCTCCTTTCAAGTGATTAAACATATCCATCACCTGTAAATTGGCGCCACCATGCAAAGGCCCTTTTAATGCTCCGATAGCAGCTGTTACTGATGAATAAGTATCTGTTCCCGATGAACTTGTAACACGAATGGCAAAAGTTGAATTGTTACCGCCTCCATGTTCAGCGTGCAGCACCAAAGCCATGTCTAAAACCCTGGCATCTAATTCCGTATATCTATCTTGTCCTTTTAACATGTGAAGAAAATTCTCAGCAATAGACAGATTATCTTTCGGGTGTCGAATGGCTAATGTTTGACCCTGATAGTTATGCCGCATACTATGGTAAGCATAAGCAATGATGGTAGGAAATTTGGCAATCAATGAAATTGCCTGTTTCATCAGATTTTCGTGTGAAATATCATCTGCATTTTCGTCAAAAGTATACATGATCATGACCGAACGTGCCAAAATATTCATAATATCATGCCCTTGCAATTGCAGGATACTGAATTTCGACAACTCTTCGATAGAGCGTTGCTCTGCGATTAATTTATTGAACGAAGCTAATTCATCTTGAGACGGCAAATACCCGGCAAGCAACAGAAAAACAGTTTCTTCAAAACCAAAACGCTTCTCTTTGTCGATCGACTCGGCAATTTCTTCCACATCAATGCCACGATAAATTAATTTACCCGGAATGGCTTTCAACGCAGCACCTTCTTGCCGTTCATACCCAACCACATCACCTATGGTGGTGAGTCCAACCAAAACACCGGAATGGTCTTCGTTGCGCAACCCTCTTTTCACGTTGTATTTTGCAAACAACTCTGTGTCGATATGACTGGTTACTTTAATCGATTCCGTCAATTTCTTAATTAATTCATCTGTATTCATGTGTGCATATTTTAGTTGAACACCAAGGTTTTATGGAACTCGCACATGTCTCCATATTCCCGTGTGTTAGCTTGTTAAAACTCTTATCATAATCATGTAAAATGGTAAATTAAAGCAAGGAGCAATATAGTACGCCGAAAGTTCATTGATAAGCAGTCTCTGATATCGATATTTTTTTGTTTTCGAAACGGAGTCATCTCATACGATGAATTTTAAAATATCAATCATGTAAATAGCCACTATTCATTTTGCTGTCTCTATTTGTTTTATAAGTTCGTCGGCATACGTTGATGTTGTGAGCAAAGTAGCATGATCTGTTTGTGAAAACAAATCTGCCGTCATTTTTCCTTCTGCCATCAATGCTTCTAATGCTCGCTCTATCAATTGACCGGCTTCACTCCACCCAAGATAATCCAACATCAGTACACCGGAAAGTAGCAATGACGATGGATTTGCTTTTCCTGTTCCTGCTATATCTGGTGCCGTGCCGTGCGTTGCCTCAAAAATGGCATGTCCTGTGTCATAGTTGATATTAGCGCCAGGAGCAATGCCAATGCCGCCTACACAAGCCGCTAACTGATCGGAAATATAATCTCCGTTTAAATTCATTGTGGCAATAACAGAATGATCGTCAGGATGTAGCAACGATTCCTGCAAAAAAGCATCTGTAATCACATCTTTTACAATCACTTTCTCTTGTTTTTTAGCGTTGGCTAACGCTTCGTCAGCCGCTGTTTTGCCGTTTTTCTTCTTTATTTCTAAATAAGTTGGCCAACAAAAAACAGCATCGCTAAACTCATTTTCAGCTATTTTATAACCCCAATTTTTAAAAGCACCTTCGGTATATTTCATAATATTGCCTTTATGCACCAACGTCACAGAAGGCAAATGATTGGAAATAGCATAGCGAATTGCAGCACGAATTAATCGTTCTGAACCTTCTTTTGAAATAGGTTTCACACCAAAAGCGGTGCTTTCTGGGAAGCGAACTTTCGTGATGCCCATTTCTTGAATAAGAAAATGGCGAAATTTATCGGTTTCAGCCTTTCCCAATTCAAATTCGATTCCGGCATAAATATCTTCGGTGTTTTCTCTGAAAATCACCATATTTACCTTCTCTGGATGCTTTACCGGAGCCGGCACACCCGAAAACCAACGTACGGGACGCAAACAAACAAAAAGATCTAATGTTTGACGTAAAGCTACATTTAGCGAACGAATACCATCTCCAATGGGTGTGGTCAGCGGCCCTTTTATGCCAACGCGATAGGTTTGAAAAGCTGCTAATGTTTCGTCGGGCAACCATGAGCCGGTTTTGCTGAATGCCTTTTCACCGGCTAACACTTCTTTCCATTCAATATGGCGAGTCCCTTGATAGGCTTTTTGCACAGCAGCATCCATCACTTGCTGAGATGCTGCCCATATTTCAGGGCCAATGCCATCACCCTCGATGTAAGGGATGGTAGGAACATCCGGCACTCCTAATTGTTGATTTGTATAAGTTATCTCCATCGATCATTCATTTTTGAAAGGCTGAAAAACCAAACTATTCTTTTGCAGTAGTCTCTGTTTTCAATTTGTTCAAAGCGCTGCCGGCCTTGAACCATTCGATTTGTTCTTGATTGTATGTATGAATAACACGGAACGTATCCGAAGTTCCATCTTTGTGTTGTAACCGTACATACAAAGGTTGATCAGGAGAGAAAGCTGACAACCCGATAATGTCGATTCGGTCTGTTTCGTTTACTTTATCGTAATCGGCAGCATTGGCAAACGTGATAGCCAACATACCTTGTTTCTTTAAATTTGTTTCGTGAATTCGGGCAAACGATTTGGCTAAAATAGCTTTTACACCCAAAAAGCGGGGTTCCATAGCTGCATGTTCACGCGATGAACCTTCTCCGTAATTTTCTTCAGCAACTACAATCGATGATTGACCTTTGTTTTTCAATGCTTCGGCTACCACAGATACACTTTCATACATTCCGGTCAAAGGATTCAGGATATGGTTTGTTTTCATGTTGAACGCATTGACGGCTCCCATCAATAAGTTCTTGGAAATATTGGCTAAATGACCTCGAAACCGTAACCATTCGCCGGCCATCGAGATGTGATCAGTTGTGCATTTCCCTTGTGTCTTAATAAGTAGCGTCAAATCAAGCAAATCATTTCCATTCCATGCTTCAAATGGAGTCAACAACTGCAGTCGCTTCGATTCGGGATGAACCTGAACCTGCACATCATTGCCAGTGTCAGGAGGCAAAACACATCCTTTGTCAACTTGTTCAAATCCTGTTTCCGGAAGTTCACTTCCAATAGGTTCATTCAAAAAAACCAATTCCCCTTTTTGATTAATCAA
>JAJZHJ010000029.1 GCA_021804525.1 Bacteroidota bacterium
TTGCAATGTTCACCTACGACCTGGCCTGCATACACCTCTTCTTGTGGCGAAACAAAGAATTTTCCTCTGTCTTGCAACTTATCAAGAGCGTAAGCAAACACAGTGCCCCCTTCCATCACAGTAATTGAACCGTTTGTACGGCGCTCCATATCACCCTTGTAAGGTTGATACTCAAGAAATCGGTGAGCCATAATGGCTTCTCCCGCTGAAGCAGTTAGAACATTATTTCTCAAACCAATAATACCTCGTGAAGGGATGATGAATTCAAGGTTAACACGTTCTCCTTTTCGATCCATGTTGCGCATTTCACCTTTTCGCGTAGCAACCATTTCGATAATTTTTCCAGAATATTCATCCGGCACATTGATGGTGAGTTGCTCAACAGGTTCGTGCTTCTCTGCTGCAATTTCCTTAAACAACACTTGCGGTTGCCCCACTTGAAGCTCATAACCTTCGCGACGCATCGTTTCAATCAGAATAGACAAGTGAAGAACGCCACGGCCATAAACCACCCAAGCATCTTGAGCTTCACTTTTTTCGACACGTAACGCTAAGTTCTTATCCAATTCTTTCATCAACCGATCATGAATATGACGAGAGGTCACAAATTTTCCCTCTTTACCAAAAAAGGGAGAATTATTGATAGTAAACAACATACTCATTGTTGGTTCATCAATTGCAATCGGATCGAGGGGATCAGGATTATCAATATCTGTAATAGTATCGCCAATGTCAAAATTATCAATCCCAATTAAAGCACAAATATCTCCTGAGATTACTTTATCAACCTTTGTTCTGCCAAGACCAGTAAAAACATTCAGCTCTTTGATTTTTGATTTTACAATGCTCCCGTCACGTTTTGCTAAAGCTACCACCATTCCTTCTTTCAGTTCGCCACGATGCACTCTCCCAATGGCAATTCTTCCCACATACGAGGAATAATCGAGTGAAGTAATAAGCATTTGAGGTGTTCCCGCCAAATAGATTGGTTCAGGAATAAATTCAATAATTGCATCAAAAAGGTCAAAAATATCTGTTTTGATTTCATGCGGATCGTTTGACATCCAACTTTGTTTGGCAGATCCAAAAACGGTGTGAAAATTAAGCTGATCTTCAGTTGCATCTAAATTAAACATCAAATCGAAAACCTCTTCTTGCACTTCCTCTGGCCGACAGTTAGGTTTATCCACTTTATTAATAACGACAATCGGTTTTAACCCCAATTGCAATGCTTTTTGCAGCACGAAACGAGTTTGAGGCATCGGCCCCTCAAAAGCATCAACCAATAAGAGAACACCGTCAGCCATATTCAAAACGCGTTCTACCTCACCACCAAAATCAGCGTGACCCGGAGTGTCAATAATATTAATCTTGTAATCTTTGTAGATGACGGAGACATTTTTCGATAAAATAGTGATACCTCGCTCACGCTCTAAATCATTATTGTCTAAAATCAACTCGCCAACCTGCTCATTCTCGCGAAAGAGTTTAGTGGCTAACAACATTTTATCAACAAGTGTCGTTTTGCCATGGTCAACGTGTGCAATAATTGCAATGTTTCTAATTTTTTGCATCGTAATTTTGTTTTTTTCATGCGATCAGCTTAAATCTTCACTTTCGATTCATCACGAATCCAATCTATTGATTCATTCAAGCAGCCGCAATATACATATTTAATAAATTTCAATTGTTAAACCGTCATGTGCTAACGCAACATGAGAAGGCAGTTGTTTCTCAACATCAGCATGTTTGCCCATGTCATGTCCAATGTGAGTAAAAAAGGTCTGTTTTGGTTTAAGCAAATGGACGATCTCCAAAGCTTCATCAACCATAAGATGAGAAAAATGAGGTTTAAATCGCAGAGTTCCCAAAATCAAAATATCTAAATCTTGCAACAAAGGCAGCGCTTCATTCGGAAGCTTTTTTAAATCAGTCAAATAAGCCATATTGCCAATACGAAATCCTAAAACAGGTAAATGTGCATGCATCAACCGTATTGGAACGCAACGAGTCTGACCCACTCCAAAGGGTTCATATTCTTGAATAATGTGCATCTTAAAATCAGGAACACCTGGGTATTTATTTGCAGCAAAGGAATAATGCATGGTTTTTAATAAAGTTTCTGCCACGCGATCTTCGGCAAAAATATCCATAGTCTGAAACGCTCTTACATCATCCAACCCACCCACATGATCATAATGTTCATGGGTTAGTAAAATAGAATCCAGTGAGCATATCTGATGCGTCAACATTTGTTGGCGGAAATCAGGGCCACAGTCAATCAAAATGGTCTTCCCTTTATCTCTTATCAACAAAGACGACCGTAATCGCTTATCGCGTTCATCGGAAGAAGTACACACCTCGCAATTACAACAAATATGAGGTACTCCGGTGGAAGTTCCCGTTCCCAAAAAGACAATTTGCATCATTCAAAATCCTTAAATCACAACGTGAGAATCCAATTGTTGAGATTGTTCCGAAGCCGAACATTCCGAAGACAAGGCCCCATTTTCATTCAGCAAGCAATCTTCTTCAGCATACCTTACCTTTTCTGCAATATTGTTATGATCACAGTCAACACAAATGTCTGTCATTTGGATATCAACATTCAGTACTTTATCTACAAAACCATGATCATTTTGCAACTTGATAAAAGCCATTTTTGCAGCTTGCTGTTGGGATTCTTTTTTGGAATGGCCAACCCCGATTCCTCCGATTTCTCCATTAATCAGTGCTCTTGTTTGAAAAGACACTTCATTCTGACGATTTTGAAGCGTTTCGAATACATCAAAGACAACAGGGACTCTATGACTTTGCCCCCACTCAATAAGACGCGACTTAAAATTCACCTCTTTATTTGCCAGAGAATTTATATTCAATGAGTTATCAATAATTCTATGCTGGATAAACTCCTTACATCGCTCAAATCCGTGATCTAAATAAATAGCACCTACCAATGCTTCCAAAGCATTCCCAAAGACGTTATTGCCATGAAGTTGACCACTCGAAGGCAACTGAATCAATGATGGAATCCCCATTTCAATGGCAATTTTATTAAGCGACTCACGTTGAACAATTTTTGCTCTAATGTTTGTAAGAAAGCCTTCTTCTTTTTCACTAAAATGTTCGTAAACAATATCAGATACTACTGCCGTGATAATTGCATCGCCCAGGAATTCCAATCGCTCATTATTGGCTAATTTCCCGCTTGAGTCTCTTGCACCCATCGATTTATGAAGCAAGGCCAACTCATATAACTCAATCTTTTCAGGAAAAAAGCCGATAAGACGATTAAATAACAGATAAGGCTCTTTTCGATGATTCGTCAAGAGCCTTATTTTTTCAGATATGTGTCGAAAAAACACCACGCGTTACTTAGCAAATTTCTTGACAATAATGCTTGCGTTTTGCCCGCCAAACCCAAAGGTGTTAGACAAGGCTGCTTGAACCTTTCGTTTTTGAGCTTTATTGAAGGTGAAATTCAAATTGTAATCAATCGCTTCATCTTCATCACCTTCGTGAAAATTGATGGTTGGAGGAATAATATCGTTGACAACAGACAAGATAGTCGCAATAGCTTCTACGGCTCCAGCAGCTCCCAGCAAGTGCCCAGTCATCGATTTTGTTGCGCTAATATTCAATTTATAAGCATGATCACCAAATACATTGATAATTGCTCTTGATTCAGAAATATCTCCAACAGGTGTTGAAGTCCCATGAACATTGATATAATCTATTTGTTCTGGAGACATCTCAGCATCGTCCAAAGCTCGTTTCATTACCAATTTAGCTCCCAGCCCTTCCGGATGCGAAGCAGTCATGTGATAAGCATCAGCGGATAACCCACCACCTGCCACCTCACATAGGATATTCGCACCGCGGGCTAATGCGTGTTCCAATTCTTCTAGAATAATACACCCACCACCTTCAGCCATAACAAAGCCGTCGCGGCTTTTGCTAAATGGACGCGAAGCACCTTGTGGATCATCATTACGCGTAGAAATAGCAGTTAATGCATTAAAACCACCCATACCAGCTGGCGTAATGGCAGCTTCCGAACCTCCAGCTACAATCACTTTTGCTTTTCCCAAACGAATATTATTAAATGCATCAATAATAGCATTTGTAGAAGAAGCACAAGCGGATACCGTTGCATAATTTGGCCCATGAAATCCATACATAATCGCAATTTGCCCGGCGGCAATATTTGAAATCATTTTTGGAATAAAGAACGGATTGAATTTTGGACCAGCTTCAATATGCGTATAATAGTTTGCAACTTCTTGTTCGAAAGTTTGGATACCTCCAATTCCTGCAGCAAAAATAACTCCAACTTGCTCTTTATCAACGGTATCCAAGTTCAGTCCGGAATTAATAATTGCTTCTTTAGCAGCAGCTATAGCAAAAAGCGTATAGCGGTCGTTTTTACGAAGCTCCTTTCGTTCCATCAAATCACTCGGGTCAAAATTCTTAACCTCACAAGCAAAATGTGTCTTAAATTGAGACGCATCAAAATAAGTAATAGGTCCTGCACCGCTCACTCCATCAATTAAATTGTTCCACAATTCGGGAACAGAATTACCTAATGGGGTGACGGCACCAAGACCTGTTACTACTACTCTTTTTAATTCCATACAGAGTTGTCGAATTATTTAAGCGCTGCTTCAATGTGAGCAATTGCTTCACCTACTGTCGAAATTTTCTCGGCTTGATCATCTGGGATGGTGATACCAAATGCTTTTTCAAACTCCATGATCAATTCTACGGTGTCCAGTGAGTCTGCACCTAAATCATTTGTAAAGCTCGCTTGTGGTGTCACTTCTGATTCGTCAACACCTAACTTGTCAACGATAATCGCCTTTACTTTGTCTGCAACTTCTGACATAACTTTAAAGATTTTTGGTTGTAAATGAAATTTGTTATAAATTTGTCGTGCAAAGGAACACAAAATTCTTGGTACTACCATAGTTTTTCTTTTAAAAAACCTTTTTTCCTGCACAAAATCACTCATAATGTGCATTTCAACTACTTATCACATGATCAAAATTGCCATTTTTGCCTCCGGATCGGGCACAAACGCCGAGAACATTATCCATTATTTTAGCACTCACCATCGCATTGAAGTCGCTTTAATCGTGTCGAACAATCCAAATGCTTACGTTTTGCATCGGGCTTTACAGGCTAAAGTACCCACCGCAATCTGCACAAAAGATGAATTAACAAACACACAATCCGTCTTACAACTCTTAAAAGAATATGAGATTAACTGGATTGTTTTGGCTGGTTTTTTGCTGAAAATTCCTGATTATTTGATTTCCACTTTTCCAAACCGCATCATAAACATTCATCCTGCGCTCTTGCCTAAATTTGGAGGAAAAGGGATGTATGGCAGCCACGTTCATCAAGCAGTCGTAGCAGCTGGAGAAAAAGAATCAGGAATCTCCATTCATTATGTAAATAGTCACTATGATGCAGGAGATATTATCTTTCAGGCAACTTGTCCGGTTAAATCATCAGACACTCCAGATGATGTTGCTGCAAAAATCCATTTACTGGAACAAGCTCATTTCCCAAGTGTTATTGAACAACTTATCCTTTCGACCACACCTACGGAGCAATAATGTTGTTTATTTTCCAACAGAACCGATCACTTTGTGTCGTTCTAATACTGAAGATTTTTCAGCCTTACGAAAGGTAAAAATATCGTTTTTATTCCGTGGTCGCAGAGCTGCTTGCCAAGTGAAGTTTCTTAACTCCATTTGATCTGGCGGCGTTTTATCAGGCGGGTACATTACACCGTTTGATGTTGGTGTTAAAAGAATTTTCTCTATTTTCTTTTTCTGGATGTAAATCGTAATAAACCCACTTTGGGTGGTATTCATTCCGATTAAGATACTGTCTTTATCAAGCGGAAAATAAATTGATTCTGCATTGCCGCTGACAAAGATTTTGTAAAGTTCTCGTTGTCGGAAATAGGCAAACAATTCTTTCCCTGAGAGCTGATTATAGCGAAGTGAGTCGAATTGTTGCGCTGCAAAAGCATTCTTCATAACATGAACGTAATCTATTTCTTTGTTTTTGAAATAGGCCGCCATCTCATTTCCTGTGAGCTGCTGTTCATCTGACCACAAAATAGGAGATCCATACAAATGCATCACTGAGTCACGGGCAGAATAGAAAAGGGAATCGCATTGGCCCTGAAAATCATGTCTAAAAAACCGAACATGATGGTAAGCCTTAGCCTGATTATAGATGGAATCCTTGAACGTGAAAAGTGTGTCAGCGTGGAGATAAAGCGTATCCGATGGCCCGTATTGAGCTAATTTTGCCGAATCGGTAACATATCCAAATTGCTTATTATCATTCAAATATCCATAATTGCCAAACAACTGCAAATCTTGCGTGGTATCTGTAATAATAATATGATGATGGGCTTCACCAATACCAATTCGCTTGTCGTAATAAATCGTGTCTCCGGTTAATGTTCGTCCATCCTCATTTTTAATAACTGATCTATCTAGTAATTGAGATTGGTCGGTGCGTGTATTGTACCAACCACTTTTGGAATGAATAATGGTTTTTTCTTTGTAAATCATTGTTGATGGCCCAACAATAGTAGCGACTCCTGATTCAGTATCATAATTAAGCGTATCAGATCTCAACACAAAATTGGGATTGACCAATTTGACCAATGTCTGAAAAATTGCTTTGTGTTCAGAAGGATAATACTGACCAATTAATGAGGTAAGGGTATTGGTTTCGTCTACAATTTTTCCACCAGTGGTATAATATCCAACATTTTTCACACGATCAAACAGTAAGCTATCCGTGGTCAGTACCACCTTTCGATTGACCATTCTGACGTTGTATTTCATACGCGCCAATTGGCTGTTTCCATCATAATAAAGTACATCTCCATAAAGGAAAAGCGTATCACCCTGCACCATTTTCACATTTCCGAAGGCATCCAGTGAATTTTCTTGTTGATAAAAGTAAGCACTGTCACAATACATGAATGTATTTCCTTGTCGAAACTGAACATCGCCGCGCAATATTTGGACATCAGGATTGAATACTTGGTCGAAATCAAGTGTTTGTGCATTTACTAAGTATACCAAATTCTTGTTTTTGGGATTCGGGACAAGAACAGGCCGGACAACGGGCTGTGGAGTAGGTACAGGAAGAACAGATGGAATAATTGGCAGAAATTTCTGTGGCAATTGCAGTCGCGGTGCTTCTAACGCAACTCGCGGTGGCGTTGGCAACAAAAAAGGAACTACCGGCGATTGTGCGTACAAACCGATAAAAAATAAGCATATCGCAAGCAAGCTCACGATATACTTATTCCATTTAAAAATTTCATGCCAGCTGGCCATGTTTAATAATTTCTCTTTTCAGCGGTGAAACAACCTCTTCAACATTATTTTTTTACCCATCCCGGATATTTAAAGTTGCAATTTCTCCATGCAGGAGCAATATAAATATACGTATCTTTTTGACGTTTTGCTATCCAATTTGTGATAATATCAGCTTTTTCTTTTGATTCAAGCATTGATTTAAGCAATTGATAATCATCTGATAAATTAGCCTTATGGCTAGGAATCTTATTTTTAACCTTTACCAATGCACATTCTTCACGATTATTTTCGGGATTCATCATGACAAAAGCGTTGGACAATTCTCCTACACTAAGTTTATTGGCTTCTTTAGCAATTTCAGGAGGGAGTTGTTGTAGTTCAAACTTTGATGTTCCTGTTGTGGGATTCATCATTAATCCTTTGCTCATTACGGTATTTTTATCCATTGAAAAATGCATTACCGCATCATCGAAAGTCATTTTGTTTGTTCTTATAAGATTTGCGATGCTATCTAAATGATGCAACGCAGCATTCTCCGACTCAAGTGAAACACGCGGTTTAAGAAGAATGTGTCTGACATCTACCCGATCGCCTTGTTTTGCAATAAGCTGAATAATGTGATACCCAAACTCAGTCTGTACCACACGGGATACTTTTTTGGGATCTGTTAAACTAAAAGCAACATTAGCAAACTCTGGTACCAACTGACCACGGCCCATAAACCCAAGTTCACCACCGTGCTTTGCCGATTCAGGATCTTCAGAATATAGCATTGCCAAAGTAGAAAAATCAGCTTGGCCAGAATCAACACGACTAGCAAAATCACGAAGACGTGCCTTAACACGATCAATCTCAGCTTGAGGGATAAGAGGGTACTGCGTAATAGTTTGGATTTCAACAGTAGCAGGCACAGTCGGAATACTGTCTGGATTTAATTCTTTGTAATATTTTCGCACATCTTCCGGAGTCACTTTCACATCTCCAATAAGTTTTTGTTGCATTTGTTGAACAATCATTTGATCGCGTACCGTGCCTAATAATTCTTCTCGAATTTGAGAAAGTGGCTTGTTAAAATATTCTTCCAGCTTCGCTTTTGAACCAATTTGTCCAATATAATAATTAATTCGCCGATCTACTTCTCCATTCACAGCCGACTCGCTGACAACCACGCTATCGAGTTTAGCTTGATGCAAAAATAATTTTTGAATGGCAATCTGCTCAGGAATCACACAGTTGGGATCACCATCTATTTTTTCTCCCTGATACTGCATCTGAAGTTTTTGATTTTCAACATCGGAAAGCAAAATAGGTTCATCCCCTACAACCCAAATGACTTGATCAATGACATTGCGCTGAGCAGAACTAAACTGCACTACACATAACAGAAAAAAAAGAAAAGACAATCTGCTTGTTAGGTATTTCATTCGAAGAATTATTTAATAAATGTTACGCTTAATCGTATAGTATATGTTTTGAGGAGACAATCGCACTGCAAGTATGCCGTTTAAAATTTCTGCTCCTATTCCTTCCTATCCACTGAAGGTGCTTTATTTCGGAAAGTTCCTGGACTTATTAGCCCCCAAGGGTTCATGATAAATAATTTTCTTTTGTTGAATTCCATTGGAATATAACTCATCCCTTAAGTGTTGCAAAAATCCTGTTTCTTTTTTACAATCAATAAATTACG
>JAJZHJ010000030.1 GCA_021804525.1 Bacteroidota bacterium
ATAGCGCAGCCCCACATCTTGCAAATCAAAGACTAAAACATCGATCGATTGCATTAGTGAATCCAAAGATTTACCTGCATTTCCTCCATACAAAGAACAAATGGGAATACCGGTTTGTTCGTCGATTGAATTGCCCACATGTTCTCCTGCATCCGCCTTTCCACGAAACCCGTGTTCAGGAGAAAAGATTGTGACGATTTGAATTTTTTTATTGTGTAAAAAGTCGACAATATTTTCATTCCCAATGCGTCCTGTTTGATTAGTCAAAACCGCAACACGTTTTCCGTGCAATAAAGGCAAATAAAGATTTGTACGTTCTGCACCCACCACTATTTTTTTCGATTGTTGTGCTTGTATGGGCAAGAAAACCAAGCAAAAGGCAAACAATATTACTGTATTCTTCATGATTTGCTGTTTTTAAGTGTTATTTTATTGCATCGTAAATGGCCGTTTGTACTTTGGCACGGATGCGTGTTGTAAATATTTTATCGTTATCGCGCGTTGGAAAAACATGGTTTGACAAGAAAATATAGACTAAATTGTATTTCGGATCAACCCAAAACATGGTACCGGTATACCCTGTATGACCAAAACTTTGCGGGCTTACTTTGGTTGATAAATATGAGTTGCCTACTACTTTGCCATCTTTCAATTCCGGTTTTTCAAAGCAGATACCACGATATATGCCGTCAGCCGCGTATGGGGTTGAATTAAACAAATTGAAAATAGCTTCACTAAAGTAACGTTTCCCTCCGTATTCGCCTTTTTGCAAATAAAGCTGGTATAATTTGGCTAAATCATTGGCATTGGCAAACAAACCGGCGTTAGCAGAATGTCCGCCCAGGATGGCTGATGTTTCATCATGTACAAAACCTTGTAATAAAGTATGCCGAAAATATGTATCTTGTTCGGTAGGAACAATGCGCGACAATGGCAATCTTTTCCATGGATTGTACATGATTTCAGTAGCTCCCAAAGGTGCATAAAACGTCTGTTGCAGATATTTCTCAAAAGGCTCATCAACTATAGCTTCAACTACTGGCGGAGTAACAACAAAAGGCCAGTCGGAATAGACATAATGACGTTTTCCGTCGGACTTTAGTAACGGTGAATGGGCTATGGAATCGTATACCCAAGTGGCAATATTTTTGCGGATAAACAATATCGGGCTGATGCGAATTGGAAAAGCGGCCGATGAATCGGATCGAATAAAAGAAGATTTCAATGTCCCGTCAGGATTGATCATTAGTTTATAGAAAGGAAAATAAGGCTGCAAACCACCCACATGGCACAACAACTCCTGTACGGTTATGTTTTCTTTATTTGTACCGCGAAACGGAGGAAAATAGTGACTGAATTTCTCGTCTAATTTGATTTTACCCTCATCCACTAATTTCAAATAAGCAGGTGCACCTCCTGTAATCTTAGTCACCGAAGCCAGATCGAACAAATCGTATATATTTTCCGGTCGATTTAGCGGATCATTTGGATAACGTCTTGTTTCGGAGGTAAAATAAGTATGATAACCATACGCTTTGTTGAAAACAACTTTTCCGTCCTTTGCTACTAAAACCACGCAACCGGGGAATGCTTGTTGTGCAATGGCATCGTTGACAAGGGAGTCGATGGTGTGATTCAGAAAGGCGCCATTCATCCCCACTTCTTCGGGCAATGTATATTTCAGACGAATGGCTTGATTAGTCGTCAATCCAAATCCTTTTTTGAAATTCCGAATTGAAACAGGCAATTTCCCCTGTGCACGAATACCGCCAAATATCAATTGGGCAGTCATCTGTTGCAAAGCAGGTTGATTAGTATAAGCCTCAATCCAAGACGTAACAGGCAATTTCGTCATCCAACCTTGCGGTGAAACAAAAGAGCACAACACTACCTTTCTACTGTTGGCCACATTATGTAGCCACGTCTGTTCTTGCGGAGTCAGCGTCTGTCTGAAAAGAGAAATGACACATAGGTTCGATTGCGACACAAGTTGAGCCAGTTTATCCAGCGCAGTCGAATCAAAAGCAACTTTCTTAAACGTCATGTAGCGTCGCATCATGCCGTTGAAGTCATTATTGATCGGTTCTCCGATGGAAACAGAAATAATTCGTAACGTATCCAAAGCATGGAGCGGAACAAGATCATTTCCATTGCGAAGCAACGTAATCTGGTGTTCTGCGAGCGTTAATTGACTTAAAGATGGTGAGTTCGCCATTCCTAAAAGCGGGATCAGCAACAAACCAAAAAGGAATCCAATTTGTCTCATGGTAACTTGTTTTTAATGATATTCGCTAAACAAACTGCTCAACTTATTGATCACAATCTTTCAATGGATTAAAACAACGTTGCTTTATCCATTCACTTTGATTGTTCTGTAACTTTCCCATGTTGGAAAAATGACACAATTTCCTGCATCAACGGATCTCTTTCCGATGGTAAAGTGGCTTCAAAAGGGATTCCCAATACGCATGTTGAATAGGAACCACGATATGCTACGCCGGCACTCGTTCTGTTATCAGGGAAACGGAAAATAGTGTAAGCATTAGGGGCTGAAGGCGCAATGGCATTAGGTTGCTCCACTACGTATGACTCGCTATTTAATTTGTTGTAATAGGAGTAGTTGCCTGCAAATGATGCAAAAGGAGAAGCTGTCGACTGAAATTTTCCTTCTACAGACCCACAATCGTTTATCCATTTGAATTTCAACGTTTTTTCGGCCCACATGCGATCAGAATCAGTTGCCAATGGGTTATCCCAAAGATCGGTACCAACATAAGCGCCCGAAACAAAAATATTTCCACCTGTGTGGCAATATCCTGAAATGGCATGTTGTAATGCTTTGGGGAATGCTTTGAACGTAGCTGGTTTTACCCCTCTCCCCATCACGGTCTCTCTTTCTTTGCCCAAAATCAAATCGACCATTGGGTAGTTATTCAAAGAAATCTCTCCATTGCAAACAGAAGCCTTGCTGCAAGAAACAAACGAGTAACCGGCATGCTCAATCGCTTCGCCATGAACAAACGGATAATCAAAACTGTTTCCGGCAATCACCTGTGTTTCATAATTGGCATTGCTTGCACCGAATCCAGGCGAATCATCGCTTATCCAAGGCTTTTGACGGTGAAATTCATACATGCTCCCCACATAATTGTACTGAACTTTATCGGGAACTCCATGATCAATAAAATCGACAAAGCCGGCAATGCTGTCGCTTGTTTCAAAACTTGCCGGAGCACTGAGGCGATCAAATCCATTCACAATCAACGCCACTCCACGCTCATTCGACTTGCGACAAACTGAAAGAATTTCGGAAGGGAAACTTTCTCCACCGTCGTTTACAGCTGTCACTTTGAAACTATATATAGAATCAGAAGGAATATCTAATATTACTGTCGTATCGTTCATTAATTGTCCATTGTCAAAACCTTCGTGATTGACTCTTGTATAAACCACATAATGGGTTGGCGTTGCTGTTGTTTCCAATGAATCATCAACCGCTTTCCATTTGAGTTGCACTTGATTTTGTCCGATAAATTGCGTGCTAAAATCAGACACAGGAAGTGGTTGTACCACATAGCGATAACCGTATTGTCCTGCAATAAATTTCAACATTCCTTTGTAAATGGCACGACTCACCGTAAAGCGAAAACGCGGATCGAGACCGTAACGCATATCGGCAAAATTCTGATGCGATAGCAATTCAAGCAGCATGGTGGGCACTTCCGGCACACGGGCTTCACTATATGAGCGATCCCACATCTGGCGACGTGTCCATTTTGGCTCATATACACGACGAATGTCATGCACCACTTCATCCATGACAATTTCGGCCAAATCGCGCGATGCCCAGCGAGATTGATTATCTGCAAATTTAGCATCATTGATGTGAGTCATATAAATCCCCAGCGTTCCAATGATGGAATCATTCATGGTTGTGCCGGCATCAGAATGGAAAGCGAAAGCCAAATCAATCGGAATATGCAACCCATTCACTTTTGGAAGATCATGCGAGCCTCCTGCTAAATAATTCACCCAAAAGCCACGACTTTGAAAATCATCAGTATAGTCGTTCTTCCCTTCGCTTTTATTGTAAACACTATCAGGCATTCCTGCCCATTGTAACCAATAACGGGCGCCTTCTGTGTAGCGCGGATAACCGCTAGTCTGCAACGTGTAATGAATTGGCGAAGGCTGAACGACTTGAATTGCCTTTGTAGTGTCCGAACTTTTTTTGTTTTCGGTAATGTCTCCGTTCGCATTCGGGATACGGGCAATATTTCCCATGCCACCACCGATTTTCACGGCGTCGGCAGTAACAATGGCCCCATTTTTATGACTTATATTCGAAAGAGTGATTTTACACTGATCCGATTTCCCTTTGTCGAACGGAAAGAATCCAAGAAAAATCCATGTACCACCACCCATCTGTTGATTCACTTTGAATTGCGTTATTCCTCCAAGATGATAAACCGTGTAAAAAGCGTCATCTGTACTTTTTGGTAACGTTTTGTACGAAACATACACGGCATAATTGCCTGCTTTCGGCATATCTGGAATCCACTCGGCCAAACTTTCTTTTCCTTTGTGAATAGTTTTCACCTGTCTGTAAGTTCCTGATCGAAACGGATTTTGCCCGTCAACATAATAAGTTTGTCGATGAGCAAAACCAACGCTATCGCCTATACTCCAATGTTCTTTCCCGTCAATTTCTTGATATTGAGAATGATAATCAGAAGTGTCGTTATCAACAATTACTTCCGTGCGATGATAGTCGCGTTCGCGCGGCAACAACACGTTGGCTCCAGCGTTCTCTAACATCGGAACCAGATATGGAAGTACATAACTCTGCTTATATAAATCTTCTACAGTTTGCAGGATGCGTGCTCGCTGCCATTGCCATCGATCTTCTATTTGGTTAAAATACAAACCGTGACTTTGCCACATTGCGAGATGTTTATTCTGCAATCCATTTTTGATGACAAAAGGTTTTGAAACGCATGTAACCAAGGGCACCCGATTTTTTTTATTAGTAAAAATGCGGCTTTTATCTTTGGGAATATCCGTTCGATATACATTGGGCACTAACTCCTGAATAGGCAATCCTTCAGAAACAATCACCAACTTGAGCGATTGCAATGAATCCGGCAGCAATTGTTTCACTGCACTATACATGGCATCAACTTCATCTTCTTTCAATGGCAAATAAGCCAATGCTTCATCCATTGTCACGGTAAGCGTGCGATTTTTTTTATTAACATCCATCTGTATAACAGAGGTACTGCCGGCTATCTGTTTTTGATAAAAATAGGTCACAGTATCTGAAATAGATTTTTTCAATGTGCGATTAGTTATGACTTCCGCTTGCGAACAAACGGAGATTAGCACAAAGAGCGATAAAAACAGCGTAATGTATCGATGGTTTCTCATGACGTAAAATCAGATATAAATCATTATTAGATATTTAAAGGCTTCACGCCGATGCCGGATCGATCGTTCAGTGTAATCTTTCCGTCAATTATCTTCATGCCACTAAAGCAATCATTGGCAATTAATAAATTACCATCCAAGTCGGCATAATCCATTTTGGGAGCTAACTGAGCCGCAGCAGAAATGGCACATGATGTTTCAGTCATACAACCAATCATGAGTTTCATTCCAAAAGTCTCTCCCATGCTGATCATTTTATTGGCTTCGCGCATGCCGGTACATTTCATCAACTTGATGTTAATACCGTCAAACACACCTTTAAGACGAGGAATATCTTCCAGCCGTTGGCACGATTCGTCGGCAATGGTTGGAAGCGGACTTTGCTCCGTGAGCCAGGCCATATCATCCAAATCATATTTTGGCAGAGGTTGTTCCACAAATTCAACATTTCTATCCGAAAGCCATTCAATCATTTTCAGAGCATAATGCTTGTCTTTCCATCCCTGATTAGCATCCACACGAATGGGTTTATCGGTGACAGAACGAACGGTAGTAATGATCATTTTATCCGCAATTTCACTCTCGCCTAATTTCACTTTCAGAATCTTGTAAGGAGCAGCCTCTTTTGTCTTCTGGCGTATAACATCTTCCGTGTCAATACCGATGGTAAAAGTCGTAACCGGTGCTTTGGCAGCCGTGTAGCCCCAAATGGCATGCCATGGTTGCCCTATCAACTTGCCAACCAAATCATGCAGCGCAATATCCACAGAAGCTTTGGCAGCTGTGTTATTAATGGCAATTTGATCCACGTACGCTAAAATGTCGTCCAATTCAAACGGATTTTTAAATTGCTGCAGATTCACTTTCTGTAAAAAAGCGATCACCGAGGCCTGTGATTCTCCCAGATACGGTGGCATGGCTGCTTCTCCATAACCTGTTATGCCGTCATACGCAATTTCTGTCAAGACAATGGGTGTTGTTGTTCGTGTGTATCCTGACACTGTGAAAGGATGGATCAATTGTGCATCAAACGGGCGGAAAGTAAGTTGCATTCGCTTACTTCCACCTAATCGTGCAATTTTATCATTTTGAGCAAACATGGAAACTGGATTTATGAGCGAACCTGCCGTAATGAGAGCGGATGATTTGATAAAAGATCTTCTGGTAAACATAGTGTATAAAAATTAAATGATTACAAGCTGTTCCATCTATTGTTTTTGATAAAACGGATGTTTTCCTATGGAAACAATTCCGGAGTCTCTATTGATGCGCGTCAACATCCTTCGGGCACACAACAAGCGTTTCGTATTATACGCATCATAGTCGTTGTCTGTAGGCAATAAGCTGCTGATATGCACCACACCTGACGAATGAATAAACTCACCGTTCCCGATGTAAAGCCCTACATGCGAAACATGATTTTTCCCTCCCTTTTTTGAACCAAAAAACAATAAATCACCCGGCTTCAGGTTACCAAAGCCATTAGAAATAGCAACACTATCACCTGTTTGAGCTTGTTGCGAGGCATCACGACGCAAAATAACACCATTCAAGAAAAAGCAAGTTTTTGTGAAACCGCTGCAATCCATTCCTTTAACAGAAGTACCACCCCATAAATAAGGAAATCCGATAAAACACCTGGCGGTAGCAATGATATGATCCGCCGTAGGATGGCGAGAAGCCATCCATTTATCAAACGACATTGTTTCGCTCTTTTGCAAAAACCCCGTTCGCCCGTCGGGAAGCAGGACATGAACATAATAGCCATTTTCGCCAATCGTTCGCATCACGTCGCCCCAAACCACATCGGAAACCACGGATGCATGCTGAGACGGCTGTGCGCGCAACACGGTAAAATAAACAGTAGCAATCGTTTTTGAAGCGCCATTCCATGACTTATATTGATCGAATGTCATCGATTGTACACTTTCTGAAGTTGTCCAGGCAACATATCCGTCAGGCGTCATCACACGACTCCAACCATGTTCCGTTTCCAAAATATGAACGGGGGTGCCCATCAAAGCTTGCGTCCCCATTTCAGCGGCAAACGAAGGATGCTGTCGCAGATTAATGACGGATTGAGTGGCAATCCCATATTGCGGCGTGTCGCCGTAAGCAGGGAAAGATGTGTTTAAAAATAACAGGCAAAAACTCGCAATAAGTATTGTATTTAATTTATTCATACGATAATCATTTTTTTGTTTAAGGACGTATGGAACTAGCATAAAAACATTATCATACTCTTGGGTGTAAGTAAATTACATACTCGTTTCATAATAAAGGTATTAGAATAATTACAAGGTTCCTTTTTTATTCAATAGCTCGTTGATAGGCACAAAGCGATAGCCTTTTAGTTGTAAGGTTGCAATAAGTTGATCTAATTTGGCGTAAAATTTGTCTGCTCGGCGACTATCTGTGCCAAGATGTGTAAGCAACAGAAACCCATTTAGAGTATGATTCGTTTCATAGTTCAGAATATTATCAAAAATCTGATTGGATGAACGATACGATTTCATATCGGGCGTGGTATAATCCGCATTGGAAGTACTTCCGGGAGTAAAATCCACCAATGTCACGCCAAATTGTTCTGCCCAACTGCTGATTTGTGCATTATAATACTCGAAAGCAGGCAGAAAATAATATGGTTTATCTAACTTCAATCCGGCTTTTTGCATTGCTTGATAATTATCTTTCAAATCCTTATCAAATGATTTTTGCGTAACCAGGGTGGAATCACGCTTTGTCCAATCTGCATAAAGTAAATGTTTGTCTGAATGCGGCCCTAAATAATTGCCATCATCTTGCAACTGTTTGGCCAATTTTGGGTGTTTACGGTAAAAATCGCCTGTCAGAAAAAAAGCTCCTTTGATGGCATGCTTTTTCAGTACTTTTCGGATTGTGGCATAGCCATCGTAGAATTCGTGTCCCGTAAATACCAATGTCAATTCTTTTTTCAACGTATCACCTTGAATAATGCCGCCTTCTTCATATCGATCTTTTGAAACAGAAACAGATGCTGCAGTCCCGGCTAAAGAAGATAAGTAATAACACAGCGAAGCTGTTCCGTCCATTGTCGGTTCATTCGTCGAATAGTCTGCCCAATCGTCATGATACACCACCCTGTCCGATTGAAAAGGTGCATATTTATCCTCATGGGTTAGATGAACTCCTTTCAAACTATGAAAAATCGGTGCATAAATAGGCCCGTCCACCAAACCACCATCAATAGAATAATGATACACAGCTGACAACGCCGAATGCGGGTGATGCGGATAATCTCCATATTCCGGTAGCCCTACAACCATACATTTTCCCCAGGGATTACAACCAAACAACCAATCGCGTAAAGCCATTTCCATTTCCTGAAAAGTCGTATCTCCAGTCAGCTGACGATATAGATGGCATTGTGTTACCGCTGCTACAACCAGATTGTTTGAACACCAAATAAAGGGAATGCCGTTCATAAATGGATCATTGCCTGCACGGTCTCTGATGCGTTCCAACCCACTTCGCATGTTACGGATAAACTCTGCACTCACGCGTTTATTCGACTGTGTGGCTAAAAAA
>JAJZHJ010000031.1 GCA_021804525.1 Bacteroidota bacterium
AGGCCATCAAGTCAAATCAGTTTATTGAAGACGAGCTGAAAGAGTTTTACGCCAATTTCGACAGTACTTTCTTGCAGCTTTTCCCCAATTTCATCGAAGAATTCAATAGACTATTAGTGAAAGGCGAGGCTATTGTTCCTAAGTCAGGAGAACTCCTGAATACGGAATTGCGGATTTTTGCCCTCATTCGTCTTGGGATCACCGATAGTGTCAAAATATCGCATTTTTTGCGCTATTCATTATCGACTATATACAACTATCGCACGAAAGCAAGAAACAAAGCCATAGGCGCTCGTGAAGAATTCGAAGCGCAAGTAATGCGGATTGGAACGAATATGCAGTAGATTTTGTGGTATTCGAACGAAAAGTCCTATAAGAAAAAAAGATTCTTATAGGACTTTTTTTTGAATTCTACTACATTATTTCCCAAACTAATACATGCAAATATCTTGTTTGCCAGTGTGATAGCTGCTGTATGCATGTTGCGATTACTACATTTACATTCCTGTAAAATTTAAGTGGGTGAATCATTTCTACATTTGCTACACAAAAGCAAGCGATTGACTTGAGACCTTGTCTTTGATGGTTAACCATTTAAATTTGAAATCAATGAAAAAACAGCACCTTTTCAAACATCCCCCTCCCTGAAATTTAGTAACTCATTCGGCCTAATTCTGTTGTCAGAGTTATTCTTCGTGTAAATTATCAATCATTTAAAAACAACTATCTGGAAAATGAAAGTAACAACCTTAAATTTTAAATCAATGGTATATCTAAAAAAAGTGTCATACGGCATAGTGATGCTATGTTGTATGCTATTCATCTCGCAGGGATTAACTGCCCAGACTACGGGAATGGTTACAGGCACGGTAGTCGATGCCAAAGGCGAGGCGCTTATTGGTGTCAGTGTGGTATTTGAGGGAACCTCCATAGGCACAATCACCAATGCTGACGGAAAATTCACTCTTTCGAACAAAACGATTAAGAATCCTGTTCTGCGATTTTCGTATGTGGGATTTACTTCACAAGAAGTTGTTCCAAAAGGGGATGCTCCACTTCACATTGTAATGACCGAAGAATCCAAAGCTCTTGATGAGGTGGTAGTGGTGGGTTATGGAACGCAGCGCAAGAAAGATTTAACAGGATCGGTTGCTGTGATTGAACCTAAAGATCTGAATTCGATACCTGTTGCTACGATTGGTGACGCTTTAGAAGGCAGAGCAGCAGGAGTGCAGATTATTTCTTCCGGAGTACCCGGTAGTGATCCAACAGTTCTTATACGCGGGGTAGGGACTATCAATGATGCTTCTCCTCTTTATGTGATCGATGGTGTCCCAGTGTCAAGCGGATTGGGAGAATTGAATATGAACGATGTTGAATCTGTTCAGATATTAAAGGATGCTTCTGCTACAGCTATTTATGGGTCTCAGGGTGCAAATGGCGTTGTGATTGTGACCACAAAACATGGTAAAAATGACTCAAAACCGCAGATTAACCTGAACTATTATTTTGGACTTCAGGAAGCGGCAAAAACCGTGCACATGTTGGATGCAGCACAATTTGCGGCATTACATAATGACATGATGGACAATGCCGGTCTGGCAAGAGATCCGGCTTATGCTAACCCTGCCTCTTTAGGGAGAGGCACTGATTGGCTTGGGGCACTTTTCAATGTTGCACCAATGCACAATCTTTCATTCTCGTACTCACGAGGGAATGATAAATCAAATTATTATGTTTCAGGTAATTATATTGATCAAAATGGCATAGTTATAAATACTGGCTATAAAAAGCTCACACTGCAATTTAATGCTGATGATCAATTGTTGAGTAACCTGCGATTTGGCAATAGTCTTACTTTGAATCATGATATCAGAACAAATGGGAATTATAGCATTCAGAATGCCATGCTGGCCTTGCCAACTCAACCTATTTACAGAGCTAATGGTTCCTATTCAGGTCCTGTTGCGCAGCCGATATGGGATGGTGATCTTGTTAACCCGATTGGTTTAGCAAAAACAGTGGATAATGCTACAAATGGATATAATGTCATTGGATCGATTTATGGAGAGCTGGAGATCGTACCGGGATTGAAATTGAAATCCACTGCAGGTCTTCAGGGAAATTTATGGGACAGCAGAACCTGGGCTCCAGAATATTCGTGGGATACCAGCATCAACCCCAATGCCTATCTTAGTGAACAATACAATAAAAGTTTCACATGGAATTGGGATAACACGCTTACTTACGACAAACAGTTTGGACAACATCATGTGACCGCCATGGTAGGAACGAGCGCCCAAGAGAACCAATATAATTTCTTGAATGGCTCTATTCAGGGATTTGCCAGTGATCTAACCCAGCAAATGGCAAATGGCACCACCAATCCTACTGTAGGTGGTGACGCAAGCAGTTGGTCATTATTATCCTACATGAGCCGCGTGAATTACAATTATGCAGACAAATATCTTGTTACAGCAACGTTACGTAGGGATGGATCTTCTCGTTTTGGAAGTGGAAATAAATGGGGAATGTTTCCTTCAGGGTCAGCAGCATGGAGAATTTCAAAAGAAGATTTCTTCAAAAACATTCGTTTCGTGGATGATCTTAAACTACGTGCAGGCTTCGGTGTTACAGGTAACCAGCAAATCGGTAATTATTCGTTTGCTTCAGCGTTACAAACCATAGCATACAACTTCAACAATTCTGTTGTGTCGGCTGTAGTTCCTAATGTAATGCCCAACCCTAATGTGCAGTGGGAGGAACAAAAACAAACCAATATCGGAATTGATGCCATACTCCTGAATGATAGAATTAATTTCACGCTGGATGGTTATTTAAAGTACACAGATAAAATGTTAGTGCCTATGTCCGTTCCAATTACGACAGGTTACTCTGATGTATATGTGCCTTCCATAAATGCTGGTAAAATGGAAAATAAAGGAGTGGAATTATCTGTAAATACCAAAAATTTAACTGGTAAATTTAAATGGTCTTCCTCTTTTAATATTTCTTACAATCAAAATAAAGTAATCAGTATCAATGACACTGTGCCTATGCCTACAGGGAGTATCGGATTGAATTATAACTTAGCACTGATACAGGCCGGACATCCTATTAATGAGTTTTACGGATATGTGACCGATGGTATTTTTCAGACTCAGGCCGAGGTGAATAACCACGCATTGCAGGTACCTGGGAATGATCCGTATAATCGCACTTCTCCCGGGGATATACGGTTCAAGGATATTAATAACGATGGGGTGATCAATGGCAAAGACCGTACGTTTTTAGGAAATCCAAATCCGACATTCATTTTTTCATTAAGCAATACGTTTTCATATATGGGCTTTGATTTAAGCATTTATCTTCAGGGAGTTGCTGGAAATAAAATATTGAATGCCAATCGGCTTTATGATGAAAGTATGTATGCGGCATATAACCAGACAACGGCAGTATTAGCCCGCTGGACAGGACCCGGAACAAGCAACTCCATGCCTCGTGCCGTGTACAACGATCCAAATGAAAATACCCGTCCATCAGACAGGTATATTGAAGATGGCTCTTATTTGAGAATTAAGAACGTAACGCTTAATTATACAATCCCTCAAAAACTATTAAAATCTCTTTCAATTGCTTCTGCCCGCATTTATATTTCAGCCGAAAACTTATTTACATTGACAAAATACACGGGCTTTGATCCTGAAGTCGGGTCAAGTGGAATAGACAATAACGTTTACCCTGTTACGCGTACTGTAAGCATGGGCGTTAATCTTGGCTTTTAATATTCTAAACACAAATTTATATGAAATACATAGTGTATTTATCAATCTTTATTTTGTCTGTGACATTAATGGGATGCAGTAATGAATTTCTGAACAAAGCGCCGGAAGATTCCATCAATACATCCAATTTTTTCCAGACCGAGAGTGATGCTGTTTCTGCTATTAATGGTGCGTATCAGCCTTTACAATGGCCGAAATTGTACAACATGCGCATGTGGACATCCGATATCTATGCCGGCAATAGTGTTGTGGGTGCTGGTGGCGGAACGGATGGAATAGAAACACAGGAAGAGGCTAATTTTGTTACAGCGCCTGACAACGCCGGTGTGCTCGATTTATGGCGGGGGCCATGGCCCGGCATACTTCGTTGTAACATTATTTTACAAGAAGTTCCCGGCATGAATATTAATACAACAGTAAAAAACAGGGTGTTGGGAGAAGCTCATTTTCTTCGCGGTCTCTATTATTTCATTTTGGTACGATTTTTCGGAGATGTACCGTTAGTTACAAAACCAGTAACCCCCGGAGATAACCTGCGTCCTGTAAGAACACCTAAAGCAGAAGTCTATAATCAAATTATTTCCGATTTTTCCAATGCAATAACACTGCTGCCTCCTCGTGAGAGTTATTCAGGCTCTGATGTTGGTCGTGCTTCAAAAGGATCGGCGGAAGGAATGCTTGCAAAGGTCTTTCTTACCCTTGGCAATTGGCAACGAGTAGTCACTCTTAGTGATTCGGTAAAGGCTTTAGGTTATGCTTTGGATGCTAACTATGCAGACAATTTTAATCCGCTTACAAAAAATTCAAAGGAGTCATTGTTTGAAATCCAATATTCTGGAAGCGTAGCATATAATTTCTGGGCAAACGAAAACCAAGCTTCCTGGACGAGCACCTATATGGGGCCACGCGGCTCTAATATGGTAGCCGGTGGTTGGGGTTGGGATCAACCTACACAAGAGTTTGTTAATTCTTACGAGCCAGGTGATTTGCGAAAGGATGTGACTATTCTTTACCAGGGATGTCCACAATTTGACGGTATGGATTATTCAAGCAGCTATTCCACTACCGGATATAATGTGCGGAAATTCTTGGTGCCCATGTCAATAGCATCATCGTACAACAACAGTCCTGAAGATTTTCCTGTGTTACGTTATGCAGACGTTCTTTTAATGAAGGCTGAAGCGTTGAATGAAATGGGACAAACATCCCAAGCTGAGGAACCTTTGAATGAAGTTCGAGCCCGTGCCGGATTGGGAGCCATAAGCGGTCTTTCACAAAGCGATATGAGAAATAAAATACTGCATGAGCGTCGCATGGAATTAGCTTTTGAAGGACAACGCTGGTTCGATCTGATCCGTGTAAACAATGGGCAGTATGGTATTGATTTTCTGCATTCTATCGGGAAATTAAATATGAATACTAAATTTCTTTTGATGCCAATTCCTCAGGTAGATATTGACGCAAATCCAAACCTGGTACAAAACCCCGGTTATTAATCAATCTCCACATAAAACACTAAAGTAAAATGAAAAAACACACTATAATGCACATTCGTGTGCAACATGTGCGCGCAAGCCTTGCATTTTGTTCCCGTAGCATTCTGTTTTTTATTATTGCGATGATGATGGGTTCTTGTCAGGATAATTTAATGAATAATATAGCTGTGGCCGGTCCATTAGCAATTACTTCATCGACTGACAATCTTGTATTGGCTCAGAAAAATGATAATTCAACTGCGCTGACTTTGAGTTGGACCACAGGAACAAATCATGGCACAGGATCTTCCATTGCTTACGTATTGCAAATAGATAAGAAAGGCAATAATTTTGCGACAGCGATTCAGTTTAATATGGGGAAAGGAATATATACGAAGAGTTTCACCGTTGCCGAACTGAATGATTCTTTGCTCCATCACTGGCAATTTCAGGTGGGCGTCGTTGCACAGCTTGAAGCACGTGTCATTGATACAGTGTATTCTGCACCAATGACAAAAGATGTTTCAGAATCAGTGTATATGAATGTGACGCCTTATCAACCAGTAAGTAAAACTTTGTATCTGATTGGTGATGCTTCTCCCAATGGTTGGAATGCCAATACAGCTATTGCCCTGACTCCAAGTGTTACAGATCCTACCGTGTTTATTTATCAAGGGTCTTTAAATGCCGGAGCCTTAAAATTCATTACAACCTTGGGACAATTCTTGCCTTCTTATAACGAAGGTGCCGATTCCACTCACATTGTTTATCGTACTGACAATAGTCAGTCTGATAACAAGTTTGCTATTCCGGCAGCAGGATTATATAAGATTACCGTAAGTCTTTTGGATTCAACTATCTCCATTGCCAAGGCGACAGCACCACCTTACAGCACCCTATATCTTGTTGGAAGTGCTGCTCCGAACGGATGGGATATAGCTAACGCCTCTCCATTAGTTCAGAGTATTAACAATCCGTTTATTTTTACTTACCAAGGAGTTTTGAATGCAGGAACATTTAAATTTCCAGTCAATACAAGTACGTCATGGGGGCAAAACATGTACATGCGGGTTAACGACTCTACCATGTATTTGCACCAGGGAGGAGCTTCTGATGATAACCAATGGACAATAGCAAAGAAAGGATATTACACATTAACGCTGAATTTGGCAAATAATACGGTCAAAATTCAACGTACTGAACTTTACATAGTAGGGGATGCCACTCCTATCGGTTGGAGTATCGATCAGGCAATTGCCTTAACAGAGGATGCTACAGATGGTTGTATCTTTACGTATAATGGCCCTTTAGTAGCCGGGCAGTTCAAGTTCCCTGTAAACCGGAATACTGATTGGGGGCAGGATATGTATATGATGGTTGATAATACGCACATGTATCGACATGTCGGTGGTGCTTCAGACGATAACAAGTGGACAATTACCACGGCTGGCAACTATGTTATTACAGCAAACGTGGAAACGCTATCAATAAGCATTCAAAAACAATAACATCATTGAAAACAGAGAAAGGGTGTCGTGTGAGAATCAGACAATCCTTTCTCTGTTTTTCTTAAATTAATTACTCATGAGACTTTCTTCGTTTATGTATTTGTTTTTTGTCTTTTCGATGCTTACTACTTCTTGCAGCAAAGGCAATAATGTTCCCTTATCTCCTGTTCAAAACGCAGCTACGTCTGTTATAATTTCTACCGATAAGGCTTGCTATTCTCCAGATGATGTGGTGACTTTTACAATTAACCATTCGCTTCCGGCAACGGCAAAAGTGCGATATCGTCATTTGTCGAATGTGGTTGCTGAAAACACTCTTTCGGGAACTACCTGGCAATGGACCGCACCGAATACTGATTTTACGGGTTATATGGCTGATGTTTTCGATACGGTAAATGGGCAGGAAGTAATTTATGGCAGTATCGGCGTGGACGTCTCATCTGATTGGTCACACTTTCCACGTTACGGTTTTTTGTCGGCATATCCGCAAATGACCACAACGGCTATTGATTATGTTATTAATAATCTGAATAGGTGCCATATTAATGGAATTCAGTTTTATGATTGGGAATACGAACACCATCAACCTCTTGCAGGCACGGTAACTAATCCTGCCAGCGAATGGTTAGACATTGCCAATCGTGATACCTATTTTTCTACAGTTAAAGGTTATATCGATGCAGCACATGCTTGCAACATGAAGGCTATGTCATACAATTTGGCGTATGGGGCGTTGAGCGATGCTGCCGCTGACGGAGTTTCCGATCAATGGTATATTTATAAAGATGCTTCACATACTACCAAAGATGTATGCAATCTTGCCGCCCCGATGTTCAAAAGTAATATTTGGTTGCTCGATCCTTCTAACACGTCGTGGCAACAATATATTGCTGCTAAAACGCAAGATGCTTATACTGTTTTTGGGTTTGATGGTTATCATATTGACCAGTTGGGTGATCAGGGCACTGTGTACAATTTTTCGGGTCAAACAGTCAATTTATCCACAGCTTTTGAAAGTTTCATCAATGCCATGAAGACGAATCAGCCAAATAAGCGATTGGTGATGAATGCTGTAAATCAATTTGGGCAGCAAAACATAGCTAATTCTCCAGTGGATTTTCTTTACACAGAAGTTTGGAGTCCTTATGACGGATATGCTGATTTGGCAACCATTATTGCCAATAACAATAGGTACAGCAATAATACTAAAAAAACGACACTTGCTGCTTATATGGATTATGACCTGGCTAATTCCACTGGTTTTTTCAATACTCCAGGAGTTCTAATGACTGATGCGGTGATATTTGCTTTTGGTGGTTCTCATCTCGAACTGGGAGAGCACATGTTAGACAAAGAATATTTTCCGAACAACAATCTGCAAATGAAAGGTGATTTGCGGGACGCCTTGATTCATTATTACGATTTTCTGGTGGCTTACGAAAACTTGTTGCGTGATGGAGGCACTCCAAATACACCGACAGTCATATGTTTGGATGGGAAAATGGCTCTTAACCAGTGGCCGCCTCAAATTGGAAGCGTGGCCGTATCCGGTAGAGATTTGGGAAATGAGCAAGTAATCCATTTGTTGAATTTCACCAATGCAAACAACCTCAACTGGCGTGATACGAATGGCACACAACCGACTCCCAATGCCATTATTAGTACAAAGGTTTCGTTTTCAGCCACCAAAACAGTAAAGAGTGTATGGATAGCTTCTCCTGATTATAATGATGGTACACCACAAGAATTATCCTTCACGCAAACGGGTGGAAATGTCGTGTTTACTTTGCCAAGCCTGCAATATTGGGATATGGTGGTTGTTGAGTACAATTAACAGCAAAAGAAATGCTATTGTCCGAAAAACTTTCGGTATTAATCAACTAAAAATTCAAAAATGGCGCTACGTAATTTATTTTTGGCAATGCTTGGCTGTTGTTCACTTCAGGTGTCGCTGGCACAGACTTCACAAATAATTTATGAGTCGAATGCTTATAATGTTTATGGAAATCGGGTGGAACAGGGTAAGTTTATAGCAGAGGCTTTGTCAGACACTGCATTATCCTCAGATTATCAAAGCCCTGAATCCGAAAGGTATAGTCCGACAATCTGTTTTAAATTCAGTATTAACTTGCGTGACAATGAAATGCGTTCTCAGGAAAATCATTGGGTTACGTTGCAACCTAGGAAGGGGGAATGTGTC
>JAJZHJ010000032.1 GCA_021804525.1 Bacteroidota bacterium
TCAAACGGTCAGTCGTCTAACCAGAGATTTTGTTCAACAAAAAGAACCTGCAATCTTGAATGAATTTCAAAAAATCGCCTATCGTTCTTTGTTGGAACAATGGAAAACAAAACAAGTGGTTTTGTTGCATGGTGTTACCTCGAGTGGAAAAACTGAAATTTATATTCATGCCATCAAGGAAACATTACGTTTGGGAAGGCAGGTACTTTATCTGGTTCCCGAAATTGCATTGACCACCCAGTTAATGCAACGGTTGGAGCGTGTTTTTGGCAATAAATTAGGAATATATCATTCTAAATATAGTGATAATGAGCGTGTAGAAGTTTGGAAAAATCTACTTGGCAAAAATGGATTTCAAATCATTTTGGGAGTGCGTTCTTCCATCTTTTTGCCGTTTCACGATTTGGGATTGGTGATTGTAGATGAGGAACATGAAATGAGTTATAAGCAACAAGATGTTGCGCCTCGCTATCATGCCCGCGATGCCGTTATTATGTTGGCTCATTTGCATGGTGCCAAAGTGGTTCTTGGTTCTGCTACACCGGCTGTAGAATCGTATCAACATGCCTTATCCGGCAAATACGGGTTGGTTGAACTGAAACAACGTTACGAGGAGATTGAGATGCCGTGCATTGAAACGGTCGATTTGAAGGAGGCTTACCATAAAAAAACCATTGTCGGTCATTTTTCAGACGCTTTGGTCGAGGCTATTAAAACCGTTTTGTTGCACAACGAACAAGTTATTTTGTTTCATAATCGTCGTGGGTATGCTCCTTATGTGGAATGTAGTCAATGTGGTTACGTCCCGAAATGCAAACATTGCGATGTAAGTTTGACCTATCATAAGCAACAAAACAAATTGATGTGTCATTATTGCGGATTTTCTCAATCGTTGTCCGATCGTTGTCCTTCATGCGGAACTCCTACATTGAAAATAAAAGGATTGGGTACGGAAAAAATCGAAGATGAAGTGAGTTTGCTTTTCCCAAAAGCAAGAATAGGAAGGCTGGATATCGATTCAGTCACCTCTCGTAAAGGGTTTGAACGCATTATTTCTGCTTTCGAACGACATGAAATTGATATTTTAATTGGCACGCAAATGGTGGCTAAAGGACTGGATTTTCCTAATGTCACGTTAGTAGGAATACTTAATGCGGATACCTTGTTACATTTTTCCGATTTCAGGGCGCATGAACGGGCATTTCAAATGATGGCACAAGTGAGCGGACGTTCAGGGAGAAAAGGGAAGCAAGGTAACGTGCTGATGCAAACGATGGATGTTACTCATCCTATTGTTCAACAAGTCATTGCTTATGACTACATAGGCATGTTTCGCTCACAAATGAAGGAGCGGCATGATTTTCATTATCCACCTTATTATCGATTGATCGTTATTACACTGAAACACAGAGACGAAAATGTGGTTCAACGTGCTGCACAAAGATTGGCAGAGCTATTGCGTGGATTATTTGGAGATCGGGTCTTAGGCCCTGAAATTCCTCCTATTGGTCGTTTACATGCGTGGTACCTTCGAACCATGTTGTTGAAAATAGAAACCAACGGCTCAGGTAGTGCAACTAAAAAAATGCTAAAAGAGGCAGTTGTTATGCTTTGTTCTGATAAACCATTTCAAACGGTTCAAGTAAATTTTGATGTAGATCCGATGTAATTCTAACTCAACTATAAAAATTCCACGAAAATCCAAACTTTAAGGTCATTGGATTGAGTGGGTAATGAGGAATGGAGAAATAGGATTTATTACTCATAAAAGAGGCGTTGAGATTGTAATATTCCACAAATATCCGGATTTGTTTTAAGTGAAAATTTGCATAGACGTTCATCAACGGATATGGACCTACTTTGATTTTCTGTTGAACATAAAATTGTTCGGTGGCCGGCATGTAGTTTGGCGCATAATAGGCTGAATTGTAACGAACTGAAGCACCTATCTGTGATTCAAGTACCTTGAAGAAAGTTGATTTAAAGTAGAGGTTATGAAACATAGACCAAGTGGGCAATGGTAAGACGGCTTGATTGCTACTGATTTGATAAACGCCTTGATTTTCCAATACAAACGGCCCTGCATGCAAATCTATTTCGGCATTGGCTGCAACAACTTGTATATTTCCTGCAAATTGAGCCGGCATAGCGTCTGAATTGAAATAAAGCATGTTTCTGGTGTTTGCTACTTGTAACCCTAATGTTACATGTCGTTTGGGTAGTGACAAATCACCCCCAACATAGCTTTGAAATGTATTTGCGAAATGATTATCCCAAATAAAATGATTCGAAACATAATGATTCCAGAAATAGGAAGGAGAAACAGATTCAATCCTGCCACGCGCACGAAGTACCACCGAATCTTTTCCTAACGGGAAGAAGCCACCTATGTTTCCTTTAAGGTGAAAATCGCCCATACGTGGTCCTTCTATAACAATATCTCCCTGAAAATCATATTTATAAATTCGCCCTTCGTATTTTGAAAGTATGCCTCCTAACGTGGCATTGTGTTCTGAACTATATGTGAGAAGATCAGACGTGTTCAAATTCATATAACGCTGATAATTACTCTCAATGAATGCTGTCAATCCGAAATGAAGTAATTGATTGAATTTTTCATCCATCCGAATAGCGAATGTGTTTTTTATAGACATTTCAGCGGCGGTGTCAGTGTGATTCGTATGGCTGATATAGGTGTGTGCAAAGAAAGTGGTATCTACGCCCACTTCTCGAAAACGCTTACTTCCATTAGTATATTCAAGGGTGTGGATGAACGAAGTAACTGGTATAAACTCTTGACGGACAGAATCTTTTTTTACTTGAATTGTTTTTGTAAACCCGATGGAATAACGTTGATTATAATAGAAATAAACGTTTTGATAACCTGATTGAGCTCCGGTTAACATCACAGGCATATTAATGGTTGCATATTGCCCGGTCACAGTTGGGTCTGTCACAAAGCGATCATCAGTCAGCCCTCCATTTTCCATGTTATCGAATTTTTGATAAGCAAAAATTCCCGATGCACTATAATGATCGCTCGAATAACTTCCATACAATGCTGCTATCAATGCCTTTGCCGACTGATTCATATATTGGCCACGTGCATAAATATAATCAAAGAGACCTGTGAAATTAAGTCGTTTATTGGCATTCAAGGAAAATAGGAGCTTTACATGATCTTCAGCTTGTTGTGCAGAGGATCCGGTTTGGTATCCGAAATTGCTGTATGGTGTTTTGGTGTTGAGAAAATAAAAATCATTCGGTGCATAAAAGTAGGCATCATACGGAATTCCGAAAAGGAAGTCAGTTTTTTTAGTACGGTCGAAAAAGATTTTCGATTGCAACGGAGAAGCTAAATTACCGTTGTATGAATTAGCTATACTGTAGCGATCTACCGGGTTATCGTCTTCAAAGTTACGTGGAATGGTGTCTACCGTTACTGTGTCGGCAACACCCAAGCGAGGATCAATTTTCCATGCTTTTACATCTGGTTCAACACTCGTTTGATTTTGTTCAGATGGTTGTTTATTGACCGAAGATGTTGATCTTCTATTCTGAGACATGTTAGGATTTTGTCCATTTGCGATGGAGAAAACCGCCCACAATATTATTGACAAAAAAAGAAGTTTCTTCATGAGTAAAAATATGCACAAAGATAGCTGTTTACAATGACTTTTTAAAATGAGAATAGTTCGCCGTTTTGTGAAAGATTGGGCGAACTATTCAAGTTATGTTATAAAGAATGGGTTAATATTCCCATAAATCATTTTCAAAGTCGATGAGCGATTCCTGAATCTTGTTTTGCTCTTTTCTGATATCGTTTTCGTTGGTTAAATAATCCAATAAGGTGCGATGGTATATATCATCTACACCCAAGATATATCCTGAAAAAAGACGCTGATCAAAGAAAAGTCCCATAGTCATGTCAGAGGATTGATTATCTCCCCAAAAGATTTTTGATTCTGCCATAGCTTGACGTAATTCGTCAAAATTAAACCAGCAAACAATAGATTTGATTAGTGATGCATTAGCTCCTGTATAAGATAACAGAGGAGCGATTGCAACAATTCTTGATTCCTGAACTGATCGATGTTTGTCAAAGAACCAAACTTCTTTAATTAAGAAACGTTGTTGATGTTTTAAAAACTCATCAATAGACATGTTGTCAATGGCTAATTTTCCACCTTCAACTCGCAAAGCCGGATAAAAAATATCATTGCCTTCTTTATATGAAAAGACACTATGAATCATATAATCGGTGCTGTCGTATGGAACAATCATGCTGGGAGAGAAGTCAGGACGAAACTGATCATCACGCAATCCTTTTCTATAAACTGTCAATGTTTTATTAATGACGCCGTCGAGCATAATCGTCATAAGGTTTTTCATCCCATCTTGTGGCTCCAACGGAAAGAAAAGCGAGAAGTTTTGTTTTTCGCGCATATCGATGATGCGATATATGGTTTTTGACCACACGACGTCATCGGTGCGAATGTTTGCTTGGACAGCATCCTGCAACTTATGGATTACTTTCTTAACCGAATCGGTTAATGCCGTTTCTGTTCCGGGTGTAGAAACCGTATCGGACAGAGATTGAACCGGCTGAAAAAAGAGTGTTTCCTTTCCTTGAGCATGTAGAGTCAACAGCAAAGAGGAAAAACAAATCACAAACATGAATTTAATTCGTTGCATATTATCTGATTTTTGAATATTTGACATTATCTTCCGATGATTTTCACAGCTAAAATAGGTAGTTGCCGCACTAATTTATCGGGGCCAACTGCTCTGATCTTTTTGATGATTATGCGTGATCCAACACGTTCTTCGGCTAATCGATTTTTTTGTTCTGCAGTTAATCTATTTGAATCTGAATTAAATTCTTCTCCATTAGGATATTCTATGGTAAAACCGATAACCGTAAAATTGGCTGAAATAAGTTCATTCACGTAATCAGCTACGACTGTTCCATTGTTTAACATGCTAAGAGTGACATTTCCTTCCACAATTTTGCGTTCCACCCCGCCTGCATCTTTATATTGGAAAAATGGACGTGGATCTGGTAGTTGCCTTACGGTATAGGCTACGTTGCCCATTGGAACGAAATTCTTGTTTCCTTCCATTTTCGCAGCTAATGAAAATACTATTTTACCAAAAGTGATCGTAGGACGACAGTTCCACATTCCATTGGTTTTACGGGTTAACACAGCATTACTACAGCTCACTTGGACGTTTGCAGCAGCAACTCCTGGCACAGAAGCTGATAGTTCATTGTCAATTCCGGCATACACGACATTAAGCGCTGTATTCGATATAGTGGCACTCTTGGCTCCAACGATATAATTGCTTTCAAACGGGTAATCGCGATTAATGCCGCCTGAATTGAGTCGAATGAATCCTTTGTAATTAAATTCACCGGGTTGATTACATACAAACTTAAACTGTTGATTTTGTAACTGATGTCCATTTACAAAATAATTTGGAACTTTTGTCGAATCGACAGCAGATAGAATGATTTGCGCATTGTATTGATCACCAACCATCACATAGGTTGAAGTTGGTATCACGTAAGCTTCTAATTTATTGACTCTAAAATCGCTAACATCAGTTTGAGCCATTAAATAACGAATTACTTCTCCTTCTGCTGCTTTTACGTCTGCTTGATATTTTGATAAAACAGTAACCGATGCTACTACCGGCATCATTTCGAAGATAGTTTCTTCCCAATTTTTCCCATCTTTACCTCTATTGGTGGAAAAATTCCGATTAAAAGCGGCTATTTGACTTGTATCTCCATTTACCATGGTACCTAAAAAATTCCGATACGCAATCAGTTTATTTCTTAAAATTTTGCCATTGCCTTCCACTAATCCATACTGACCGGTAACATCCAAGTTATCTTTATTTCTAATATCCTTCAATGTTGCATCTTTCCCATCTGCAAGTCGGACAATAGAATATTTGAAGTTTTCGAGATATTGGTACATGCTGTCCGATTTTTGTTTCACCACTAAGGCTTTGTCAAGCCATTCTTTTATCTTCTTGGGATTGTCTGCTTCTAAATTTTTAAATTTGTCAATAGTAACAATATTGCGGTTATCAGCGCTTTTGATAGTCTGCAGCAGACTATTGTTGACTAAAACGAATCCATTTAAAATATCTGCTGAAACATTGAGAGCCAACATAGCCGTCAGAAAAAGATACATCATTGCTATCATTCTCTGACGAGGTGTTTCCGGACAATTCTTAGCTCCACTCATAGTGTTTGTATATCTCCTTCGTTGTTATGATTTAATTGACAGTGCACTAAGCATGTTTCCATACACATCATTGAGTTCTGTGACTCTGTGTGATAATTTGGTGGTTTGATTCATGTATTCTTCAGTTGCTTGTAATGCAATATCCGCGTTCTGTTGCATCTTCTCCATGTTTGTGTTGATCGTTTTGTAATGATCTACATGTTGAGTCAGCGCCGAATTTGATTCTTGTGCTGCTTGTAAATGTAATTCATACTGTGTGTTGATGGATGACAGGTGGTTGTTGATCGTGTTGATGTTTGTAGCAAACCGCTTTGTTTGATCAGCAGTAGTTCCCATTTGCTCTTCGGTTGTTTTGTATGATTGTAAGATGTTTTGGGCTACTTCTGTGAGTACTTGCTGTGAGTGTGTGTATTCCTTGGTGGCAGTAGTTGCCGCTTGGATGGATTGCACGTATGTCCCGGTAATCTCACCAGCTGTCGAAATAGTAGTGAGTTGATGGGCTGTATCACTCAGGTTTTTAATGCTTGTTTGCAAGCGTCTTACGGCTTCTTCGTCCAACAAATTTCCACCTATTGTTGTTGTGGAGGTACGTGGAACTCCACCGCCACCTCCGCTTGCTATGCGTTCATGCCCCGCTTCTGTAAAGTGAGGAAATACTTTGCTCCAATCAAACTCATGTGGTGGGTGCTCCAAACCACTGAGAGCAAATAAGAAAGCTTCTGTTCCCATACCAATGCCTAACAGCCAGCCTGCTGCTGGGAGGTGTTGAATTTTGAAGAGTGCTCCAATGAGCACTACAGAAGCTCCAAAACCATAAATTCTATTGGTTAGTCGCTTCCCTTCATCTGTTTGTATGTAATGGAGTAAACCCATAATGATTATATATTAACTGCGTTAGTTATTGCTATTTTTGACTTTTCTGCTCAAATTGGTTGATTTTACGCAACGAAATCCGATGTAGGAACGTGATACATTTTGATATTCATACGAACGTGCTCCACACTGTAAATAGGCAGCAACATCTTTCCACGATCCCCCTTTGATTATTTTGCGTTTCAAAATATCGGGATCGCTTGCTTTTGCATTGTAGGTAAAACTTGGATTCAAATCGGACATTGCATCTGCACTCACTTGTAAATAAGCTGATTCTGTCCATTCTGACACATTACCGGCCATATCATAAAGGCCATAGCCATTTGGGGGATATGATGCTACTTTGGCAGTACGTACAGCGCCATCTGCACGATAATTACCTCGCATCGGCTTAAAGTTGGCTAAAAAACAACCTTTTGCATCCCTGATATAGGGGCCTCCCCATGGATACATGGCTTGTTGCTTATCTCCACGAGCTGCCCATTCAAACTCAGCTTCTGTTGGCAATCTATAATCTTGTCCAACATAAGCGTGTTTACTATTGTAGAAATTTGTCCGCCATGCGCAAAAAGCTTTAGCTTGCTCCCACGTGACACCCACTACTGGGTAGCGATCGTATGCGTTGAGTATAAAATATTTAGTCGTTGGGTCATTGTATGAATAAGTAAAATCGGAAACGAAGGCCAAACGATCAGGATAAGCATTGACGATTTTAGTCATGTAAAAATCATTCATGCTGTGTATTGGCGATATTTTCTTTGTGCGAATCTTAATTGTTCCATTGTCCATATAATATTCGTCTACTAACGCATACGAATTATGTGGATATTGACCTAATGAACGATCGAATTTGTTGTATTCTTTCGAAGCTTGCTCGATATCAAGCCAACGATATTGATAGTCAAGCGGTTCAAAATGATTGTTATAATCTTTCAAACAGCTCCATAGTGAATCTTTTGTTTGGTCTTCTTCTCCTGATGCTTTTGTCCATGAAAGTTTCCATGGAATTGGTCTTTGCCAGTTTAACCGAGAAGTATCTTTACGGAGTGTCCATTTCTCAGGATTCACACTTGCTAATAACTTACGAGCTAATGAGTCGCGTACCCATACAACAAATTGTCGATATTGAGCATTGGTTATTTCTGTTTGATCCATCCAAAAGGCATCGACCGACACCATTTTTGATTGCCCTTTGAACGACCAAAAAGCATCTTGATCGTTAGGCCCCATCATAAAAGCGCCAGGTCTAATCCATACCATCCCATAGGGAGTAGTTTCTCCTATTTTGGAATTGGAGACTCCGACTAATTCTCCGGCAGGTTTTGAATTACAACTCGCCAACATCCCAATTAGGGGAAGCAATAATAACAATTTTCTCATAGTGAGTTATTTATCTTTTACAATATTCTAACGCTTTTATATTTGCTATGTCGTTTGACAAAGGAAAAATCAAAATGATACGATACCATTAATTCGTGCGACCCGAACGAGGAACTCACGATGGAAGTGACGGGTAGGTCGAATGCATAACCAATCGACAAGCCATTGTTTAAATTGAGACCACCTAAGAAAATGAACGAGTCATTAAGCCGATATGCCAATCCTCCCCAATATTTGCCTTTATAATCCATTAATAAATCAATGTCTGCCTGTGAATTGACAAAATTAGTTTTGATAAGCACTGCGGGCTTTAGTGTAAAATACGGATTCGGGAGCGAAATATTGTA